>QIJM01000519.1 GCA_003232445.1 Paraglaciecola arctica | reverse complement strand
CACGTCGCTAATTTGCGTTGCATTTCACTGATTATCATAGGTCTTCACCTCGTTAAAGTCAGGTAGTCTGCATTCGCAGATTAACTAAACTATGTCCCTTCGCCGTGTAATAGGCTTTCCCCATCTCAGACTACTACGCCCTCTCCAGAATAACCCCCATTTTTGTAGGGTAAATATTAAACAGTTTCTGGTGTTTTGTTAGCCACAGCCACAGCCAATCGCTCTCGCAACACCTGCTCCAGCTTTTCAACGAATAGTGCGATATCAATCTGACCATCGCTTTTCACAAAATTATACCGACCTGTAAAGACAAGGTGACTCCATGCAATTGGCGATATTCTGGCAAACTCCTTTAGCACCTCCGCTGACACACCCCTTTTAACCATTTTTACATAAATCGAATTTAAAATGATTGCATTGTAGGCAACGATGCAATTTGCAACGAGCCTTGTTGCATGCGCGCTGATTTGATTGTTCGCAATTTTCTTACCTTTAAATACTCCATTATAAACCTTCCTGATTAGTCCTTGCAGTGAATGATAAGATTCGGTTCTATTTCTAGCGGTTTTAAGCACCTTTCTTAATTGCATATCATGAATAACGTTCAATACATGTGTGCTTTTTAGAATCTTATTGTATTCATCCAATGCTGCTCTTAATCTTGTATATCTCGCATGTGAATTCAGTTTTCTCACAATAATTGTTTGTGTGTTATCTTGCATTAACAATGATAACAACACGCGCAATATCGCTCTTTTTTCTTCTTTTATTCGAGCAACGTTTATTTTATCTTTTGGTGTCAATATCCCACTATAACAATCAGGACTTTTTACAGAATATAAATTATCTGCGGCTTCTCTGATGTTTTTGATGCTTGGCACATACTCTACATCGATGGAGCCCAAAAGCACAAAATTATATTTATTGAGCGAGTGACCATCACCCGTTACCATATCAATGGTAATTTCAGTTTTATTGCCAAAAATTATATCATACAGTGAATGACCTTCATATTCGTTTGGTCCTATATTTGTCGCATTAACTGCAACAAAATTGGCGAGTAGCGTGTATATTGAAATCCCCTTGCCGTTACCCAAAAACTTTTTTGAGTAACGAGATTGAATGGTGCTGTTGGTGGACGGAATCTTTTGCCCATCTGCATCAGCGAGTGTTAGGTTGTCTATTAAATTCCAAATTTTAAATATAGGTAGTGCGCGAATAAAATCTGCAACGACATCGTTTGTATCGCATAGCGTGATTACATTAAAGAAATCTTCGCGTGTTGATTGCAACGTATTGTAATTAAGATCAGATATCTCTGCCATTTGTTCTATGCTAAACCCAAAGGCTTCTGCAAGAATACCTGCGTTTAGATACACAGGATCTGCGCTTTTTCTTTTAATGTAGAGATTTATTTTGTGAGAAAATTTATCCCATATACCGACAGTATCACCAACAAATTTAATGAGATTAGGTATTTCCACTTTAGGCAAATCACTTAAAAATTGATCGTCTAGTTTTTCGCTAGTATCGTAGTTTAAAGTCCAGGTCTGTATGTTATTTTCAAGCGTAATATTTATTCCTTCATTGGACCCTGTATTGATTCCTTTGGTTGTTCTCTCCCAGGCTGCATCCAACTTTTCTAACATGTTATCCAAATGTTCATCACAGAAAATTGGAATTTTGTGATACCCATACTTTTTAGTAATGGCTTCAACATTATCAACCACTTCATCAGGAACCAAATCACATTCTAAATCACAATACGAAACACTATCATTACAGAATAATCTTCCTCTATCCAAGTGATGATACATTTTATAGTAAACATAAAACTCAAATCGGTATGGGTCAAGATACTTGTCATCCGGGTTTTTCTTCAGGTATTTCAACATACCTTTTGGAACCGTTAATCCCAAATCATCACACAGCTTAAGGGATGCGGGTGTTTTTCCGGCTTGGTAATGCTTTTTAAGCACATTGATCAACTCTATGATTGGATGATCCTTATCATAATAAATAAAATCAACAGCGGTTAAAATAGGTCGCAAGTAGAGTGCAAATAATCGAGATGATTTGCCATAAAATTTCCATTTAGCCGCTTTTTTATCAAAGGCATTTCCTTCGATTAATTCAGAAAGTGGAACAAACTGCTCTTCTGGTAGAATTTTGTATGCCTCTTCACTTAATGCGGAATAAGTGACATCAGGTCTGTTTTTTTGATTTGGAAACCATCGTAAAAATTCAGCGAGTTTTGGAAAATCAACCACAAGGTTTGAGCTGTGCTCTATCTGTGCCGTTTCTGAATACACCTTACCTCCTGAGACAGTGGTGCGTACATGATACATAAAACTGGTTATGAGATTATCCATCAGCTGCTGATATCGATGGGATATAAAACAAATTAAATGTAACCACTGTCTGGGATGCGATAACTTCCTCAATCTAAATGGCGCATATTGTTCCGTAATATCCGCATAATATTGCACTGCATTTTTTGATATCTCAATTTTTGGAATAAATGATTTGGAAAACTGATATAGGCCAGCTATTTTGTTTGCTTTTTCCACTTCCAATTTTACTGCTGTGTATTGAAAATCTTTTTGATCGGACCTTATGATGTTTAGCTCAGTCAAGCCATCATCATTTTTTATAAGATTTTTTAGCTTGCTTTGTATGTAATCTGGAATGGATAGCATTAAATCATCTAAACGATTTTTCTCAATACGATAGGCTTTGGTAAATAAATCCTGCAGTGTGCGATAGGTTGGAAGAATAATACTGCGCTGATTGAAATGAAGAATTAATTGTCGTAGTGCATTGTGCGCCTTGGGATAAATTTTCAGCAAACCGCATAGGTGGTCTGTAATCTTTTCTTCGTGGTCATCAGAAAACAGTTGATAATCACATAATTTTAAAATATCCTCCCTCTGGTTTTTGAGATACTCACGTGTTATTTTTCCTGACATAACAGCTTTTTTATCACAGTAAATGTCATTAACATACTCAGCGTCTTCAACAACCTCATCAAGATCGAATGAATAAAAGCGTTGCTTTGCTTTGAAGTATCCAAGTTGCAGAATAAAATACAACCGTGTTCGTTCGTTTTCGTGATGCATTACAGCAGACATTTCTTTTTCATCCAATGTAAAGTAAAGCAATCTCTCTTCATCATTGAACACAGGACGCGCATATAAATCTTCTATTTCTGCTTGAGATAATAAATCGATTCTTTTTTTATTTTCTGCCATAAGGATTGGAACCTAATTTTTAAGACGTTATTAACCATTACACAATCCTTTGTCTTATTTTTTCGTAACAATTACCGCTCATCAACTTGATGTTTGGACATCGCGTCATGCCATTTTTCTTCTTCTGCATGCTGGTATAGCATCGTGGTTTCAACACTTTCATGGCGTGCATTGCGCTTTATATAACGCAACTCAATGCCAGCATCTGCCTGGTGCGTAATGGATGTATGGCGCAACCAGTGTGTTGATGCTTTTTTTAATTTGTCCGCAAATTCTGTATGTGTTTTTTCTAGCGATTTCGCACAATCTAAAAATATTCTTTTAACTAATCGATAGATCATATTAGCGGTAACCGAGCCTGTTCCCGTTATACCCATAAACAAGCCATTTTCTTCGTCTTGTGTGGGTAATCGTGGCAAATCATAAAACTCACGATACCGTATCAGCGCTTTTAAAAAGCATTCATTGATCGGAATCTGATGTGTCTTTTGTCCTTTACCCGTAATTTTAATCCACCATCTACCACGAATTTGCTTGATATCACACATCTTTGCATTAGCCACTTCACTGACGCGAAGTCCAAGCAAATACAGTAGATAAAACAAATAATGTATTCGCTCATACTGCTGCTGCTCACGCCGTTTTTCTTTTGGCAAGTCTTCAATGTAATGCAATACTGCGTCCCAACACTTTTTTTCTAAATAGCGTTCTGTTACCTTATCTTTTCTAGGCTGACGTTTAGCAAGCTTGCGGCGCATTAATCCCAATGGATTACCACTCAAATATCCAGCCTCTACTAAATAATTAAACAGTGCATTGATAATCGAAATCGCCTGTGCAATGCTGTCCTGCGAAAGTGGTCCGGTAAAAGGACGCCAACTTGGGTTGATGCGTGGTCTTCGTAATCCGCACCAGTTTTGTTGGGGTTGTGGGTCTGCAAGAAATAATTGATAATCACGTAAATCATCGCGTGATAAGCTTGAAAACGGTTTTTGCTTTGCAATGATCGCCCATAACAGTAAACGCTCGGCCTCTTTGCGATAGGTGCGCTGTGTTTGAGGGGAGTGTGTAAATTCAAGTAGCCACGTTTGTATCGCTTGCAAATCATTGTTTGCATCGATTTGTTTTGTGACTGTTGTTGGTGCGCGATTTAAGCCTAATTCACCATTGAGTGATGCGGGCGGTGAAAAAACTTCAAGCGGTATGGGTGTTATTGCCTGTGATGCATTGCCTATATCCATAGTGTGTCCTTATTTGTCCTTTTCCTAGTCTCTGTGATGTTGAAACGTTGATTTTATCGGTGTCAGCAAAAACATTCAAGATAAGGTGAATTATCATGAATGAACCGTGTTTATCATGACAAAACGCCATGAAGAACGTATCATGACTCATCACGTTAAATTGATTTTTACGTGATCAAATTCAGCAAAGGAACCCGCAATGGCACGACATGGCGTCGACTATGAGTCTGTAAAACAAGCAGCGCTCAAGCTACTCAGTAAAGGTACTTCACCCTCCGTACAGAAAGTTCGTGAGCTGCTTGGCACGGGCAGTAACACAACCATTGCAGAACATCTAAAATACTGGCGCGAGGAGCATGCCGCTAAAAAAGTGCATCACTTGCCAGCGTCAATCCCCGAAGAGTTGATCGCCACTTTTGAAACGCTATGGCAAACCGCCATGGAGCATGCCGAACAGCACTTGGCTAATGTCAAAGCAACACTTGAGGATCGTGAAGAAAAATTGCAACAGGAAACAGCGCTTACTAACAAAACTATGGATGACTTGAAGCTACAAATTGCAGAACTCAAGCAAAAAATTGAAGATAAAACGCAAGAAAACCAGGCGTTACACACTCAATTAGCGGTTGCTAATGAGCGCTTTGAAACACAAGCTAGCGAAATTGATAAGCTTAAACAACAATACGATCTGCGGTTAAAACATTTGCTGAATGAAAAGCATCAAGCAATAGAAAAGATTGACCAATTGCAGCGTGAAATGATTCAATATCAACAGTCTTTATCAGATCAGGCTGAGAAATACCACGCTGTGTTGGCAAAAGAACGTGAATTACAAGATGACTCTGAAAAACGTTGGGCAAAATTAATTGATCAAGCTAGAATGGAAGCCAGTCAATTACGTAAAGAGTGTAATGGTACGGTTCAAATGCACGCTAAAAAAATAGAGCGTCTACAAAATACGCACTTAGACCTACACAGTAAGCTATCATCCCAGCAAGGAGACTTGAAAAATAAGGAAAGACTCATTGTGGTGTTAGAAGCTCGATTAGAATCGTTGCAAGCAGAGCATACGCTGAGAACATCAGCAGCCGCTAAGCTTCAGGAAAAGGGAGATGCACTGATGATAAATGATGTTAACGGAGGGATGAAGACAGCATGAGGCTCACCTCTTTTTTTAATACGTTTCCTGAATTAGTCACTAAAGAATTCAGAAATATTTTTATTGAAAATCATCCTGTGATTCCAGCTGGAAATTATGGGTTCGCCGAGTTTTATTGCCAAAGAAGCAATTGCGATTGCCGAAAGGTTATGATCCATATAGTGACCACTGAACCCAATAAAACATGGGCCATAATAAACTATGGCTGGGAATCCAAAAAATTTTATAAAAAATGGTTTGGTGCACCCGATGATGACAACTATTATAAGTCAATGTCGGGAGTTTCTCTTGATCCATTTCCTAATGACCCTATTGCCCATGAATTACTAAAGATATTTAAGGAAATTCTTAAAAAGGACAAAGTCTATGCGAAACGAATAGAAGCGCATTATTGGAAATTAAAAGAGGCCACAAAAGAGGAGCAAAAACGAATAAATAAAAAAATCGCGCTAGAGCATAGATTAAATCAATCGGATAAAAAGTGTGGTCGTAATGATTTTTGCCACTGTGGCAGTGGGATAAAATATAAAAAATGCTGCCTTCTGCAGTGAGTAAGCAGCCATTAAAATAAAGATAAACGAGGTTGGAGGCATAGGCAAATAAAAGCGCAGAAAGCGTGACAAAACTGTGTAAAATATACCCTACAAAAAAGGGGGTTATTCTGGAGAGGGCGGAATAGTCAGGGGAAAAATATTCCTTAATAGTGTCTTAAGAATTCCTTTCTTTAAGTGTCAAAGTTGGTTTTGTATACTGTGAGTAACTAAATTAATAAAAAACGGAGTATAAAATGTCAAGAAAGCAAGGTCGTCACTATGGCACCGCCCTCGGCGGAGTTGAAAAGCATTTTGCACCAGCTTTTGTGCTGCGAGCGCAAGGGTTAATAAATCATGAATCTGCAGACCCACACACTTCGACCAAACCAGATACAACAACAGGACAACAAGGGCTTTTTACCTTGGCTTGTTTTATGTTTTGCGCGCTTCCCTCATTAGCATCTTTATTGATTGGTCTTAATAGATCAGATGTGGCTTATCAGCACGCTATTGCTAATAACTCAACAGCAACGCAGGCGGGTGATGCCGCCGATAAAGCGTTTTATCCCTTTTTGATTCCTGTGTTCACAGTGGCACTAATTGCCGTATCGGCAATATGTTTGGATAGACAGTTCAAGCTTACTGAAAAAGCGGGCAGTGTGTTGTCCTCTCTTTTTTGTTGTGGGAAGCGTGATCAGCAGCGTCAAAGAGGTGAGGGTGTGGCTTTGGTAGATTCTCGAGGTTGGGCTACGCCTTCTCAAGCTTAGTGCTTTTTAGAGCGTTTCACCATGCTCATGATAATCTAGGCCTTCGATTTCAACTTCTTCTTCGACGCGAAGGCCGATGGTTTTTTTGGCATGGATCAATGTAGGGTAACACTGCCCGGGCTAAAATCCTGTCACTAGCACCAGAAACAGGTGGCCAATTCTGCTAATATTTTGATTCTTTATGGGGTTCTGCGCGGGTAGCCGAAATTTTGCTCACTTGACTATTTTATAGCCACCTAATTGATCATATTCTAAGCATGCA
>QIJM01000294.1 GCA_003232445.1 Paraglaciecola arctica | reverse complement strand
GCCTATCTACCCGTTAAAATACCTCCTTAACTGTCAAGTTAACAGGTTTTTAAACGAGCCATGTCAATTTGACTTTATATCCGTATTATATGGATAACCTGCCATTTATTTAAGTATGCTGACGTATTCAAGACACCTCCAATAACTAGTGAATGCGTGTCTTGAGCGCACACAACATACCCTTAGGAGATTGTTTATCATGCCCTATTCCACTCAAAAGAAAATATTGAAACTTATTCAACAATAAGATTTGATGTTTTTTTCTGATCGTTTGATGCGTTTGATACGCTCTTTTTCCGTTAATATTTGAGTTTCACTATTGTCATTAACATGTGTTCTTATTCTTTGGCCACTTTGATAGAGATCTAGGTTCTTACGCGCGATTGCACAATTTTTTTTATTTATTTTTGCTGTTTTTGTTGTTTCTATTTGCATTTTTCTAGCACTTTCTCTTTCTTCAATGTACTGCTTAATATTTACCATCCGTTCCTTGTTGTTTTCTTCTTTTGGAGGCTTTGAAATAGGGATTGGTACCTGAATTTTTTCTACATTAAAATTATTGTTTTTACCTTCAGGGGGAAATTGGGATAAATGGATTGTCCCAGAATCATCCGTCCATCTGTATACTTGGATAATTTGAGTGGCAGCAATTGTGCTCAACGGGTTAATAAAAATAAAAAACAAAAAATAACGTACAATCATAAATTATTTATTCCTAAGAAAAATGTAAAGGTTCAATTAACTCTAGTTAAGATCACTTCGTTTATCTATTTCACAATCCTATTACCTTATAGAAAATTGCTAATAAAAAGGGCAAATTGTGACTATAATTTGCCCTTAAAATTAAAGCGAAATCGCTATCTCTGCATTTCTTTTATTTTACCCTTTGAAAACCAAGCATAGAGCACAGGTAATACAAATAAAGTTAAGAAAGTTGCAGTGATCAAGCCACCCACAATAACAATAGCCAGTGGACGTTGAATTTCTGCGCCAATACCGCTTGATAAAATCATTGGGATAAGTCCTAACGCTGAGGTTATTGCGGTCATTAATACTGGGCGAAGTCTTGATATTGCCCCTTCGTATATCGCGTCAGCAATGTTGTCAGTGCCCATTTTTATTCTTAAGTTTATTGACTCTACCATCACCACGCCGTTTAGAACTGCGACACCGAATAGTGTAATAAAGCCAATAGAACTCGGCACAGACAAATATTGCCCTGAAATATAAAGAGCAACAATACCGCCGATCATCGCCAATGGTAAATTAACAAGTATTAATGCTGCTTGTCCTACACTACCAAAAGCAAAATAAAGCAGTAGAGCAATCATAGCAATAGACAATGGCACAACAATGGTGAGGCGTTGCTGAGCACGTTGTTGGTTTTCAAATTGTCCTCCAATATCAACTGAATAACCCGTAGGTAAATCAACTTTATCTTTAATGGCTTGTTGTATGTCTTTTACTACACTGCCCATATCTCTGTCTTGCACATTCGCTTGAATAACCACACGACGCTGAACATCATCACGACGTACTTGAGGAGGACCAGATTGAATTGAAATATCAGCCACATCACCTAAACGAACCCATGCACCAGAAGGTGCTTGTAAACGTAAATCGCTAATCGCTTGTTGATCTTCACGAAACTCTTTAGCAAGGCGTAAATATATATCGTAACGTTCATTACCATTGATCACTTGGCCTGTTTCGCGACCACCAATACCATCGCGTACTAACGCCATAACATCACCCACCGATAAACCATAACGAGACAGTTGTTGACGGTTTGGCTTGACCACTAATTGTGATTCACCTGCAATTTGCTCCATCGCTATATCACGCGCACCATCCACCCCTTGTATCGCTTCGACGATAGCTTGGCCTTGCTGTGCTAATACGTCTAAATCAGGGCCAAAAAGTTTTATTGCTAATTGCGCTTTTACTCCTGATAACAATTCATCAACGCGCGTGGCAATAGGTTGTGAGAAGTTAAGCAGTAAACCTGGAAATTGCTCAAGCTTTTCTTCCATCAATCCTTGTAACTCTTGACGTGTTGACGCACTGACCCAATCTTTGTGATCTTTTAAGCCGATATATATTTCTATATTACTGACCGGCTCAGGGTCGCCACCAATTTCAGCACGCCCAATGCGGCTAGTGGCATAAGTGACTTCTGGAAATGTCATCAGAATTTTTTCAAGCTTAGGGGCAACGCTCAACGCGGTTTCTAAGCTGGTCGAAGGTGCCATTGTTACTCTCAAATTAATAGTGCCTTCTTCTAACTCAGGCACAAACTCTGTACCAAGTTGCGGTACTAATAATAAAGCTGCAACTAATAATGTTACCGCACCAATCAATACGGCTTTGGTTGATTGCATCGCTTTGCTTAAGCTTGCTCGATAGGCTTTTTCTAAATAAGCCACAATCGGGCTAACCTTGGTTTTTTCTCGCCCAAGAGAAATGCCTTTTTGAAAGAAAAAGCTTGCCAGCGCAGGAACAACAATTAACGCAACAATTAAAGAGGCGACCATGGCGATCATAATACTGATAGCCATAGGCTGGAATAACTTACCTTCCACACCTTCTAAACTAAATAATGGCGCAAAAACCACCATAATAATACTTACCGCAAAGAAAATAGGTTTGGCGACTTCACGTGCGGCTATCTTAATTCTCAAATCAATGCCTCTATCTTCACCTGCGTCAAAGTGATGACCGTCTTCATGGCGTCGATCAGGTTGTGACAAGTGTTTAAAGATGTTTTCCATCATAACAACTGCGCCATCCACCATCATACCAATAGCTACCGCTAAACCACCTAATGACATTAAATTTGCCGATAAACCATTATAAGCCATGAGAGTTAATGCCATACCAATTGATAATGGAATGGAGATTAAAACTAAAATTACCGCACGGACATTAAGTAAAAACAACACTAAAACAATAATAATAAAGATGAAGGCCTGTACTAGTGCGTTAGATACTGTACTAACTGCTTTTTCAATTAAATCAGCTTGGTCATAAATAGGCTCAAAAGTAACACCATCAGGCAAGGCTTGTTGAATTAACGGGATACGAGATTTAATACCATCAATAGTCACTTTAGTATTTGAACCCATACGTTTAAGCACAATACCCGATACCACTTCACCTAAGTGTTTAATGCCTGTTTCACGGCCTTGTTCATCAGTAATGCGTTTAGTCATGGTGACTGCGCCTTGGCGAATTTCACTACCAAATTCTACGGTAGCCACATCAGACACTTTAATCACAGTCCCATTAATGGTTTTTAACGGAATTTGTCCTATTTCTTTTAAACCTAGTTGGTTAGCACTTAACCAACCAACACCACGAATAACGAGTTGCTCTTGACCTCGGTCCATATACCAGCCACCCGCATTGCTGTTGTTAGCTTCTAGTGCGTTAGCCACATCTTCTTGGGTTAACTCATAAGCAAGCAAAGCTGATGGGTTTACATTGACTTGGTATTGTTTAACATATCCGCCAAAGGCTAATACATCAGTAACACCGTCTACAGGCATCAGTAAAAGTTTGACAACCCAGTCGTTTAAACTACGTAATGACATACTGTCATAGCCAGAGTTTTCATCAGCAAGTAGTAAGTATTGATATATTTGCCCTAAACCTGAAGTATTAGGACCAATTTCAGGTGTGCCAACGCCATCGGGGATCATTTCTTTGGCTGATTGCAAGCGCTCAAACACGAGTTGGCGAGCAAAGTAAATATCGGTGCCTTCTTTAAATACCACTGTAATGCCAGAAAGACCTGTTTTAGAAATAGAACGAACTTCTTCTACATCAGGTAAAGCATACATTACGGCTTCAATAGGGAAGGTGATAAGTTGCTCTACTTCTTCAGAAGCAAGCCCCGGTGCTTCAGTGTTAATCGCAACCTGTATATTGGTGACATCAGGAAAAGCATCTAAGTTTAATTTTGGAATAATAAATAGGGCTGATACTGTCAAGGCAACTAAGACTATGATCACCAATAGTCGATTTGTGACAGACCAGTCAATAAGTTTGTTTAACATCTGTCTTACTCCTAATGGTTGTGGGCGTCAAAGCCGCCTTTGGCGATCTCTGATGCAACATAAAATGCACCTTTTACAACAACGTTTGTACCGGCTGTTATGCCTGAAATTTCACGCATTTTTTGTGAGGTATTCGCATGAGAGAAGGTGCGTCCTAATTCAATTTCAACGCCTTTGTATTCACCATTTTCTTTAACAAATACTTGCCAGTCGCCATCACTACCGCGCATTAGTGCCTCTTCCGGTACTGCAAAAACTTGCTGCTCGGTAGCAAAAGAAAAGTAAACATCGGCAAACAAGCCCGGATGAAGGTTATGATCATCATTTTCAACTTGTAAACGAACAATACGTGTACGCGTTATTGGGTCTATAGTATGTGCTTTTTGGGTAACTTTTGCGGTGTAGCTAGTGTTGCCAATTAATACTTGGGCAGCAGAGCCTACTGGAATATCAAGCTTCATGGTTGGCGCTAAACGCGCTTCAACCCATAGAGTCTGCTCATTAGCTAATTCAATTAACGTATCACCAGATTCAAAGTGTTGCCCTTGGCGAAAATTATCTGAAAGCACCACACCAGCTATTACTGCATTTAGCGTATATTGGCCTAGATTTTTTATCCGTGATTTTGTTAAGGTTTTAATTGCAGTTGTGGATAAACCAAAGGCTAATAAACGTGCATGATCAGCTTCAAAATCAGTTTGTGCTTCAACATAACGTTTATCACCAACAGCTTTTCGTCCTAATTTTTGTACACGTTGCCATTCTGCATTAGCGACGTGATAACTTGCTTGTGCTTCAGCTACTGATCCACTAAAAAGTGTTACTAATACTTGGCCCTTCTCAACATGATCTCCTAAGGCTGCGTGGCGCTTAAGTACTATAGAATCAACCCGTGGTGAAACTAAATAGCTAGTGTAATCATTAGCCTTTATTTCGCCCGGTGCATAAATGTCATATGATAGAGTTTGCAAAGCGAGTGGCGTTGTTTCAATTTCAGCTAATGAAAGCTGGCTACTGGTAAGCTTAACACCAGCACTTTCTTCTTCTCCACCGTGACTGTGACCATGCTCATCTTTTTCTCCTTCTTCATTACCGTGATCATCCTTACCTTCACTAGCGTGTTCTTCTTCATGAGCGCCGGCATTTTCTCTATACTCAGTTCCTTCACTTTGATGTTCATGAGCTTTTTCAGTTCCTTGACTATTCGCTGTTGATACAGCACTTACAGAAGCCAAACCACAAAATAAGCTGGTGAGGGCAATTAATTTAATTTTCTTGTTCATATTTATTTTTCCAAAATTTGTTTCTATGCTTTAAGCGAATTTAAGTAATGCTATCAATGAGACATTTGCTTGGTTGCTTGATTTACCTGTCCAACTTGTAATAGCCAGTCGATTTGGCTAAGTTGATATTGGCTTTGTAGCTCAATGCCGGCATTAAGACCTTCTGCACGTTGTTGTAGAGCAAGTAAGTACTCTGTAGTGCTTAAGTCACCGCTTTGCCATTGTTTATGTAGTAAATCACCACTACGCTTACCTCTACCATCCATTAATTTTTGCCAGCGTTGATAGTTCTGTTGATAAGCCATCAAAGTGTCTGTTGCCGCTTGAATTGCATACTTTTGTTTACGAAATATCGCGCGAAAATTAGCTTCTGCCGCAATGGATTGTTGGTTTGCAGCCCTTGCTTGAGCCGAGAAATCATTCCGGATATTCAGTGGCATAGAAAAAGTGAGACCTAACGTATTTTCTCTATCTGTTTTGCCCGCGTTAACACCTATGGTTGGTTCTGCTTTGGTGTTAAGGATTGCAAGTTGAGCATCACCTTTACTTATTTGCCATTGAACTTTTGCCTCAACTACCAATGGGTGTTGTTCAAGCCACTGCGGTGAGAGCTCATAGTTACTGAAAGTTAAACCTTGTGCAGGTAAAACAACTTTATCAGGCGTCCAATCTTGCAATAACTCTTTAACTTGAGCTTCAGCTTGCTTTAATTGAACTTGAGTTTTTGCCGTTACATTCAACATTTGAGTTAAACTCAAGAAAGTTAATTCGGCATCAATTTGCCCTAAGTCACCGGATTGTTGACGTTTGGTTACTAAGTCAAGCATGGTGTCTAATTGCTTTTCTTGTTGCAGCGCGATTACAGACTGCTTTTTAGTTGCCTGCCAAGTAATTAATGCTTGTAATGCTTGAGCTGTTTTTTCTTGCACTAGATAATTAAAGTATTTGCTTGCTTGAGTTAAACTAAAATCAGCTAATTGTGCTTTGGTTTCTCGTTTATCCCACCAATCAATCTTTTGGTTTATGCCGATAGTGAAATTATTAGCATCTCCCTCTCGTTCATATCCCGTTTGCAATTCAGGATTATATAGCGGTTGCTTGTTCCCCTGTGCCATAGAAAATATTGCATTCATAGTTTCTCTGGCAGAAACAATATCTGGATGTTTGTTAACTTGTTGAGCTAACCATGCTTCTTTTGTTTTATTTGTAGATTGTTCCTGCGCAGCATTTATGCTCTGAGAAAAAATCACAGATAAACTGAAGCATATTAAGGCTCCAGTATATTTTATTGATGTATATGTCATTATTTGAACTCATGATTTAATTAATATAAAACGAACAACAAAACCCAAAGGCATTTATTTTTTGTTGTCATTAATTATTTAAAAAATTTGTAGCAAGGACGTAGTTTTAAAATAAACTACGGTTGCCATGAGCTAAACTTTTGGTGGGCGTAATAACCGGTTGACGGGGGCGTCAATCACAGCTCGTAAATAATGAAATTGATGTGACTGCTGCGCTAGGTCAGTGCTGCGTAAAGCATGTTGACCTAACCATTGAACGTGTGTGCCGTGGCAATGGCCGCAGTGATGACAGTCGGCAGGATTGTGATGACTAGCAGTGGTGTCTTTGCCGTCATTGAGTTTTTTCACAAATTTATTGGATGGTTCTGCATCAGTACTGTCAACCACATGGTCATCTAAGTGTTGATGATCCTGCTGAAAATGCTGTGGATCAGCAGCATGGAAGTCTAACGAATTGGCCACAGCAGAAAATGACTGAGATAGTATCAGCATGATCGTGAAGTAGCTTACAAACCGTATATGTTTCATTTTATCTTAGTGATTCTAATGTTTGATAATGTTTGATCCAAATAAACTTTCGTCATGCAGGTTATCAGACATATGCAAAACAAGACAGTTTTGTTATACGCCACACTCACCATTGGTGCTTTCATCCCTACATACCTCATCTGCAAACTCTAGCTCTATCGTGGTGTGGACAAATTCAAATGTTTCGAGTTCCTTTTGGAGTTGATTTTTTAGGTTTTTCATTTGCGTCACTGTGATTTCAGCATTTAACACAAGGTGTACCGTCATCACACTATGCTCACCGTCTAGTGACCAAATATGAAAATGATG
>QIJM01000501.1 GCA_003232445.1 Paraglaciecola arctica | reverse complement strand
GTTGAGCCTTTTTCAACCAAGGCCATGGCTGCACTCATACTATCGCGCATGACTTTTAAATCATAACCACCAGAAAACATCCCCGCTTGCCCGGTTAGTACCACAACAGCCTGAGCTTGTTCTGCTTGATCGAGTGCTTGATTAAGTTCGTCTACCACTTGATGTGAAATGGCGTTTACTTTGCCATTTTGGATAGTAATAGTGGCTACTTGGTTTTCAATTTGACAGGTAACAAATTCGCTCATAATGATTCTCTTAATAAAAAGTAAAATAGGGTGCATTGTAAAAAGCACACCGATTGATTTTCAAGCTATTTTCCAGTCAACCGTCTGCCCGGCAAAAAAAGGAACTATCGCCTCACCATTCGCTAAGGTTAAAGACTCAGGCACAGTCCAACTTTGTTTAATCAAAGTCACTGAATCTGTATTTCGGGCCAGGCCATAAAAATCAGCACCATGGAAACTAGCAAACCCCTCGAGCTTGCCCAATACACCTAGTTCATCAAACACTTGAGTATAAAGCTCTAAGGCACTCCACGCACTGTAACAACCCGCACAACCACAGGCATTTTCTTTGGCATGTTTGGCATGAGGAGCAGAATCTGTACCTAAGAAAAATTTATTAGAGCCACTCGCCACTACTTTACGCAGGGCTTGCTGATGGGTGCTGCGCTTTAATACAGGTAAACAATAGTTGTGTGGTTTAACGCCGCCTACCAGCAAGTCATTACGATTTAGCAATAAGTGTTGCGGGGTAATAGTGGCTGCTACATTATTTGCGCTACTCTGAACAAAGTCAGCCGCGTCACTGGTAGTAATATGTTCAAACACCACGTTTAATTCAGGGAAGGCTTGAACAATTTTAGCCATATATTGATCGATAAATACTTTTTCACGATCAAAAATATCTACATGACTCTCAGTCACTTCGCCGTGCACCAATAACAACAAGCCTTGTTTTTGCATCTCTTCGAACACTGGGTACAGCGCTTCAATACCGCTTACCGCTTGTGCTGAGTTGGTAGTAGCCCCAGCAGGATATAACTTGGCAGCTATCACACCCGAGCTTTTGGCATCGATAATATCTTGCTTAGTGGTTTGATTAGTCAGATACAAGGTCATCAAAGGCTCAAAATTACTACCCTGCGGGCGAGCTGCCAAGATACGCGCTTTGTATTCGGTGGCTAACGTTGCATTCACCACAGGAGGCACTAAGTTTGGCATCACAATCGCACGGGCAAAACACCTAGCTGTAGCAGGCACGGTTTCGCCGAGCATATCGCCGTCTCTAAAGTGTAAATGCCAATCGTCTGGTGTGGTGATAGTAATCTGTTGCATCTTTGTCCTGCTTGAATATTCAATTAAAAGCGAATGAAACTGAGTCACTATTATCCTCCAGCAAACACTAAATTCAAGGTGCTTTTATTGATTCAACAACATAATACTTTGCCATTGAACAAGAATTTGCTGAATTTACTGGAAAATTAAAGCACTATTAGTGTCATAAATTATTTATCTATTTTGTGGAACTGTTTTATGCCCGCAGCCATCAGCCTGCTAAATGTTGTCCCTGATAATAAAAAGAACTTTTTTACTAAACTTATCTTCAAATTATTAGACCGTGTTCTTGCTATCAATAAGTTAGACGATTTATATCGTGAAAATAATCTTCACGGTTTAGACAAAACAACTTTCGCAAAAAGCCTGTTAGATGGGCTTAATATTCGATTGCTGGGCCTTAAAGAGTTACAAGCTAAAATCCCTAAAACGGGTCCTCTTGTTATCGCCAGTAATCATCCTTTTGGCGGTATTGAAGGCGTGTTTTTAGCGTGGGCAATTGAACAAGTGCGCCCGGATATAAAAGTGATGGCCAACCAAGGGCTGAAGATATTCCCTGAGCTTGAAGATTATTTCATTTTTATCAACCCATTATCAGAAAATGATCCGAAAAATGCGCCCTCTATTCGTACTTGCCTAAAACATGTGAAAACCGGCGGAGCATTACTTATTTTCCCCGCTGGGCGCGTGAGTTATTTTCATAAAGACACAAAACGTATCGCCGACCACAGCTGGAACAGATTGATTGCCAGCATCGCCAATCGCACTAATGCTCATTATTTACCTATATTCGTCAGTGGCCTCAACAGCCCATTGTTTTATCGTTTAGGTCGGGTGTATTTTCGAATCCGCATATTGATGTTGCCACGTGAGTTGGTCAACAAACGCAATGCCAAAATAACGGTGACGGCGGGTGAGGCAATTGCGATTAAACATTATGCAAAAGACATAGATCTCGATACACAAACAGAATTATTCAGGGCACAAAGTTATTTGCTTGATCCTGATTGGCAAAAACCATGGACGGCTGATCCTGTCACCCAATTACAACCACTTGCCGTTGAAGTTATGGGTGAAACAATTTTGCACGAAGTGCATCAGCTTCCCAGTGAACAACACCTGCTCGATCACAAAAATTTGTCTGTGTACTTTGGTTATCAAAATCAAATACCAAATACGGTGAATGAAATCGCTCGCCTGCGGGAAATGGTATTTCGTGAACATAACGAAGGCAGCGGTGAACCGCTAGATACCGATCACTTTGATGCCACCTACACTCACTTATTTGTGATGAAACAAGACACAGGCCAATTAATCGGTGCATACCGAATGGGCCAAACTGATAAGTTATTAGCCAATGACAACTTAGAAAACCTGTATTTACACCGTATGTTTGATTTTGGCTCTGACTTTGTGAATCGACAACAGCCCTGTTTAGAATTGGGACGTTCATTCCTAATTCCTGAATACCAAAACAGCTTCCAAGGACTGTTTTTATTGTGGCGCGGGATTGGCGTATTTGTCTGTCAATATCCCCACTATAGGACTTTGTACGGCACAGTATCTATCAGTAAGTTATTCGACGTGCGCAGTGTTGCTATTATCCAGCAAGCTATGGTCACGCACACAAACAAAGTTAAACCAAGAGCGCCGTTTGAACATACGTTACACCCTGAAGTACAAGACTTTGCTGTGCAACATGGACTAAAAAACCATGTTAATGCCCTACTTAAAGGCATTGAACCCGATGGTAAAGACGTACCTATCTTACTCAAACACTACAATAAACTAGGCGCGGTTTTTCATTGTTTGGGCATAGATAAAAGCTTTAACGATACGCCCGGATTATTGCTCAGTGTAGACTTACCCAACGCACCGGAGAAATTATTGAAGTTGTATATGGGTAATGGATGGCGCGGATATAAAGAAGCGAAAACAAAGTAACCGAGGAAAATCAACAAACAAGAATTGCCTTACTCAACATTTTATTGGGTGTCTTAGCGCTAAACTTTTTTAACAAGTTCTGACTTTAGTTTCATGGCACCTATGCCGTCGATTTTACAATCGATCCTAAGAAGATTTAACTGATCACTAAGCTTGTTGACGCATATAAGTAGCAGTACTTGGCGCGATCCCAAAGTTGATTTCATTTTTATTACTCAGCAAAGAATTAATCACTGCTAACAAAGAAAAGTGGTGTATCGCGTGACTAGAAACAAATACCAACTCACGGGCTAAGGTTGATGTGGTCTGAGTATTTTGAGTTTCATTAACAGAGGTTTCGCACACTACCGTAAGTGGCATTTCAGCATCTAGCTGACTGACTTCTTTTAACCATTGTTCAACTTTTTGCCACTGAAGCAAAGCGGTCTGAGGGCAGGATTCAACATTGGAATAACGATTTCGTTTATTATAATTAACCAGCCCTTGGTTTAAGCCATCTTGTAATGCCAAATAATGATCCAATATATGTCGCATATGGGTGCCAGCGCTGCTAGCAAAATGAGGTTTGATCACCATTTGGTAATTTTCAGCTGTTAAACCCAGCAAAAACTCTTTGGCCTGTTGAACAGTTTCTAGTTGGCCTTCAAGTGTTATGGCATTATTGAGCATGTGCTTCCTATATACTTGTTGATTTAATCGCCCTCTTAATGACCTCGGACACTACAATTAAATTTCATCATAAAAGTGACATTTTTATCATATCAATCATTCGTGCATCATGTTGAGGTCGAATTAACATTGCCACACTAATATTACAGTCATATTATGTTCTAAATCATAGCTTTACTATGTATTTAATACTACGGAAATTCAACTATTATGATGATAAAAATTAAGCTTCAGGTAAGCAAAACTGAAGTAATATAGGTCATATTTACACAGGTAGAAACATGTTTGTATCACAAATTGTTCACATTGCTTGCGCGCTGGTAAGTCGCTAAGAGGTGAACGGGCAATTCAAATAATCTGTTACAATAATGGTATTCATTAAATAGCTAAAAGAGAATTTTATGAAAAAAGGATTAGGAATTTTTACTGTGTTAGTACTGCTGATTGCAGGTGGTGCTTGGTATATGTTAAGTGGAGCGGGCGATTTTATTCGTGCGCAAATAGAACAACAGGGGAGTAAATATCTTGGCACAACTGTGTCAGTCTTCAATGTAGACCTTGCACTGACTGAAGGGCGAATGACTATCAGCAGTCTGGATATAAAAAATCCACAAGGTTTCAGTAATGAAGATGCGTTCAGTGTCGACGCGATCACCCTGGATTTAGGCGAGGTTATCAATGAACCTTATGTGGTACAGGCGATCAGCATCAATGCACCGGAAATTCTTTATGAAGTAGACGCGGGGGGACAGGGTAATCTGATAGTGCTGAAAAATAACTTAGCAGCAAATTTGCCAAAAAATAAAAACCAACCAGCATCAAACGATGCAGCCAATCCTTTGGTGATTGTTGAAAACGTAACGGTGAGTAACGTTCGCCTCAAATTCAATTTTGAACAACTGTCTACTGGCGATCTAAATATAGAGACCAAAGCCTATGAGGTTACCTTACCCACTTTCAATGCGGGTTCTATTGGCCAACCTAACGGCATACCAGCAGATCAAGTGGGTGTTGCCGTGGTCAATGCCATGCTCGATAACGTGATAGCTGCAGCTAAATCTGAAGCAAAAAAACGATTGGCAGAAGAGGCCAAGAAAAAAGTGAATGAAGAGCTCGATAAGCAAAAGGATAAGTTGTTAGAAAAAGCTAATGATAAGCTCAAAGGCCTATTCAATTGAGGTTAATCAGACTGTTTACACCTATTGTTTTTAGATAGATGATAAGCACTAAGAAATTTATCATCTTAGGCAAAGGCGTGAAATGGGAAATATAATTGTTTGGTTCTTCAAAGTGGCTAACATTCGATTGATAATCGGCATGAGCGTGGTCTATTTAATATTCCCACTGTATCTCTTACCTAATATTATCAATACTGGCAACGTTGGACCGCTCGACTTACTCTTTTGGTATAACCACGACACGCTTTATCATATGTTGACGAGTTATGGCGAAGCCCTTCGTACCAGATACATAATTGGTTTGTTAACTGCTGATCTGGCCTATCCCATTTTTTATGGCACTTTATTAGCCATGATTCTGACCTTGATCATAAAAAAACTATCTATCCCATTCCCTAAAAAAATCATTTTAATACCTTATGTTGTCGTATCTTTTGACTTAACTGAAAACTCTATTTTAGTTTTCCTGCTCAGCACTTATCCTACAAAACATACTGTAATTGCAGATATAGCTGGGTTTGTCACAGCTATAAAGTGGTGTGCCTTTGTAATCATAGCTCTGCTTTTAGTCTATTTAGTTGTTTATGGTTTACGTAGCAGGAAAAGTAAAGCCACAGCCAATAACACCCCTAAGGAGCCATAATGAAACGCATTAATTTAAGATTAGCGACACTTTTTTCCTGTATTGGTATTATACTGCGTATTTATCTTTCATCAGATAAGCGAACGCAGTATTGAATGCTACTTCTTGAAACATTTTTAAGCCAGTGTCGGGTATAGGCACCAGCACAGGATTGCGTTTTAATGATTCTTTAATCGCTGTGGGAGACAACACAATCACTTCAACATCATTCAACAACTCTAACGCCGCTTCTAGTTTAAAACCTATTGCACCACCAGCAAATTTGCCTTTCATCGGACGTTGACGAATAACTATTTGCTCAACTTTGTAATCTTGTACTAATTGCGCAAAAGTTTTTTGAAAATAACGTAAGTCTTTAGCTATTGCGTTTTTAGGCAGTGATAGTTTGCGCGTATGGCAATCAGGAATTTGGAATACTTCTTCAGCCAAAGATAACAAACAAATATTTGCATCATTACCACTTAACTCAACACCAATTACACGCATAACACTTTACCCTTAATTTTAATTGTGCGGATTATAACGTAAATACTTAGAGTCTGTTGATCCTAAATATCAGTGATACTCATACATCAATAAAACGATGTTGAGTGAATGGATGCGTTATACCAACATACACAAGCCCTAAATAACCCACTCAAAGGTACAAAAAATGTTAACTCTGTATGGTTTTGACGTCAGTAACTACTTCAATATGATCAAATTAGCATTCGCAATTAAAGGTATTGAATATAAAACGGTCACCCTTTATCCCAATCAGTCAGCTAAATATCTCAGTAAAAGCCCCATGGGTAAAGTGCCGGCTTTAGAGACAGAGCAAGGGGTTTTGACTGAAACCAATGTCATACTTGAATATCTAGATGACAACTATCCAGATAAGCCCTTGTATCCTGGCAATACTTTCGAAAAGGCCAAGATTAGAGAATTGGTAAAAATGGCAGAGTTGTATTTAGAGCTACCCGCTCGACGTTGCCACCCTGAAGTTTTTTTTGGACAAGCAGTCGACGATCTTACTAAAAAAGAGGTTAAACGCGCTTTATGTAAAGGTATGGAAGGCATAGCTCGCTGCGCCCAATTCAGTCCTTATCTTGCAGGCAAACATCTAACGGCTGCTGACATAGTATTTCTGTATAGTGCTGATCTAGCTTCAGTGGTTGCTGGCAAGTTATTTGGTCTTGATTTACTTGACATGGCACCAAGTGCTAAACAACTTATGACACAATTAAATCAGCGAGAAGACGTGATTAAAATTGCCGCCGACAGAAAGCTTGCCAATATAGAATTCAACAAATATATCGCGAGTCTCAGTTAAAAATTGCAATAAACAACAAATAGGCAATAGCACTGGCAAATTGCCGTTTATGTTAAGGTGGTGATAACCTAAGTGTATTTATACCAATCCATCCTAACAATTAGCCACTCAGCGAGATTTAAAGGCACCTAATCAAGGCGCTTGAATGAAAGAATAGTTGACCTATT
>QIJM01000443.1 GCA_003232445.1 Paraglaciecola arctica | reverse complement strand
ATGATAATAATCTATCGCGGTCTTTACGACATCTTTTTGGAGCATCTCGGTAACCTTTTTTTGACGTGTCATATCTCGTTTACTGACCTTGCCCCAATCTATATGTTTCGATTTACGGTCTTGTTGGTCAGCCTCAAAAATACGTTTAAGTGTAGGGTTATTCTTCATACTAGTTTCGATGATTCAAAAATCTAAGCATATTTTTCATGACGTAGGAAACCTCTCTTCAACATTCGTTTAGCATTTGGCCACACATAACTGTAATTATCTATCTCTTCTTCCGTAACCCAGGCCATTTTAATGTGTTCACTGCTGAGCTTTATCTCATCGGTATCGTTTTGTATAAGAAATGCTACGGCACTTCCGGCAGTTCCTTTTTGCGTATACCAAATATCAAAATCTACTATATCTACTGTTTTAAAATTGGACAGATTGAGTTCTTCCTTAATTTCTCTTCTAAATGCATCTTCTCCCTTCTCACCGGCATCAATTCTTCCTCCGGGTAGACCCCACTTTCCCGGAGAGTTTGCAAACTCTAGAATTAAACACTTATTATCTCTTATCAAAACAGCACCCTGACTTATGGTAAATTTTTCAAATTCCTTTTTCATAAACGCTTTATGGTTGCCAATGTGCCACCCTAATTCACCAACTCTTTACAAAGGAAAGGCCTTTGTTTCTCAGTGGTCTCTCATTAGTAATTAGTACCATAATCATAGCAGTAATTTAAAATTTAAGCTGTTCTCAGTTCTTCAGAAATATATTTCTCATATCTTCCGTTAGTTGATGAGAATGCTTCTAATGCGGTGGCAGTATATTTGTACCCATACATTTTTGTAATTTTTGAACCGTCCATTACAATTGGATAGGAATAAAATCTCCAACTTCCTCGCGCTGTTGGGACATTTCCTCTTGTAATATGCCAAAAGATAAAAAAAACAAATCGAATCATCCATGGTTTAAGCATTAACATTTTCTTGCCGACAGCTTTTGCCATTTCTGGCGCTGATACATGACTACCATGAGGCGTAATATTAAATACTTCATATTCTGTTTTCAGATCGTTGAATGAAAACAGTTCAACAATATTAGTAACATCGTCTTCATGTATAAACTGACGGCACCAATGCTTTGTTACTGGCATAAATGAGACCATGAGTGTAATAACTCGATACACAAATGAATTTCTTAGTTGCCCGGAAAGAGCAGATTGTAAGCTAAACTTAGTTCTCATATGACGTCCGCGCGGACCAGTAATGGCAGCTGGTCGTAAAATCACAACCCCAGTGTCTTTTTTGGAGGACTTCCTTTTTGACTGTAAATTTTCTTCAACAATCTTTTTTTCCGTTGCGTATAAATAATTTTCATCACGAAAACCTTCTTCCTCGGTGAATTTATGACTAATCGTATTATCAACATATGCCCCATAAGAAGCTGCCGTTGAAAAATATATTATTTTTTTTACTGATGGAGCCTCAAATGCAAAATCAAATATGTTATTAGATCCGTCTACATTCCATTTCCATTGTAGTTTCTTCTTACCATACATCTCTCTAATTTGCCAAGCAGTATGGATTACAATTTCGGGTTCTTTTTGTTTGACTTCTTGTTGCCATGTCTGATCTGATGTATTCGCGTCAATCCAAGTTATTTTTGGGTTACTTTTCAGAAATTTTGGAATAGGTTCTTTATCAAGTGCTATTATCTCCTTAACGTCGTCACGCTTCGAAAACTGATCACACAGCATTTCCCCGACATAACCAGCTGCTCCTACAATAAATAGCGTTTTCATATTAACCTAGATAATAACGTTTTTACGGTTCTGAGTGCAATAGAAAAATCGAGAAGTATAGATTGATGTTTGATATAGTAAAAATCATATGCAAGACGTAGATACGATTCATCAATTGACTGAGGACTAATATTACCTTTTGTATATTGTTGCTTGACTTGCGCCCAACCGCTAATCCCAGGTTTTACTTTATATCTAGCATTATAATATTTTATTTCTGCACTTAATCGAGAACCAAGCCCTAAAATGTCACTTCTAGGTCCTATTAACGTCATATCTCCTTTGAAAAGGTTGATGCACTGCGGTAATTCATCGATACTTGTTTTACGTAAAAATGCTCCTATGCGAGTTATCTTATTTGCGCGTGTTTTTTCATGAATCCAAGTGCTACTTTCTCGATCATTGTAGAGCATTGTTCTAAATTTATAAACACCAATAGGTTTAGTATACTGACCAATCCTTTCTTGCTTTATAAATAACCCGCCCCCATCCTCAAATTTCATGAGAATCCACAAAATGGGTGCCAAAAACAATAGAGTGAATGTAATAATAATGGATCCAATGATATCAAATAATCTTTTTACAAAAAGATACACGTAACGTCTGGCTCTGTTGGTTTTGAACAAAAGTCTGTAATTAACTGACGAAAGTGGCGTGCGTTCGAAAATTTCCTCATATATATCAGTAAATTCAAGTAAAGTTATGGTGGGATTTTTTTGATGGAAGAGTTTTACTAAAATAGAGCGAACTTTTTCATGTGCCCCGTCAGCAATAATCGTAGTAATATTATTTTTAGTAAGTAGAGAATTCAGGTCTACTTCTGGGTTTTCTTCAACATCAATTATGATTACAGAATTTGTATTACGATGATCATTGCTATTCATTTCTGTGTAAAGTTCTTTCAACTCCTTTCCTATCCCAAGCAGTAATACATTTTCTTTTCTGGTAATTTTAATATAGTTTACTAACTGGGTTCTCCATATAATTATCAACAACGAAGAAACTACGAGATAGATAATTAGATTTGTCTTTGGGGTAATTCCAAAGTATGGAATAGTAAAAAAGAATAATGCCGCAATTGCTACGTTAACTATTTGGGCACGAACTATCAACGTCGGTAATTTACTTTTAAACGTGGCGGTGTGCTTGTCATAAAGACTGTTGATATGAAAGATGAGTATCCAAACAATAAATAATGTACTGAAAGGTAACAAGTGAGTATAAAACAAGAAATAATCTGGAGTCTCTCCATACCTAATCAGTAGTGTCAACCACAACGAAAACGTAAAGAGAAATAGATCTCCAATCAATAGCTTAATTGACTCACCCTTGCTCAAAATATTCATAATTGACTGAACTTCACTTTATAACAAAAGAGAACTTAAACAAGTTATATGGAAATTTCTTAAGCAATGACGGTGTGAATCATAGCAGGAACCTCTGCAGTATATCTGTGAAATTATAACCTCTTATCAAAGAATTAGGAGTTAATTTTATCCTTGTATTGTTTGCCAGTATCCTTAATGTAAGAATTCCAGACGAAATGATACAGAAAATGAAGTTTTATTACAGGAATTTGCGGTTAAGAATATGTGTCTTAATGTATGGGTAAAATGGAGACAGTTTAAAACAAAAAGCACACCCATTGAATTTTTCTGTTTTAGATTATTTTGATAAAATGATTTAATGTTATCTCTGATATATTAACGACAGCGACTTATTACTTTTAGAGCTGGATGAGCGTATATAACAAGCCATTTCGAGTTACAAATACCATTTTCATGAAAAAAATATTTCTGTCACTTTTTATTTTTATTGTTTCTATAGAATATATAATATCTATACGGGCATTTGCTCTAGTACCTCATTCAGCGAGCACATCAGAGCAGGTAGCCATACAAAACAGTAGGGATTCAGCCATGTTTGATACTAGTAAAGGTATGGCGTTACCAATAGAAGAAGCACAACCAGTGGTATTGTCGTCTACAACTCCAATGGCGACTCCGAAACGTGCACCTATGTTCGCGCCAAGCCCCAAGGGTATGTATACAGACGGTGTATATACTGGGCGTGCTGTAAATGCTTACTATGGCACTGTACAAGTGGAGGTAACAGTTCAGGGAGAGAGACTAATTTCAGTTACTTTCTTGCAATACCCTGCAGGCCGTAGTACTTCAGAGTATATAAATAGCATTGCGATGCCACAGCTTAAAAGTGAGGCTATTAAAGCGCAGAGCGCGAAGGTTAGTGGTGTTTCTGGAGCAAGCTATACGAGCTCCGCTTTTAAGAAGTCTCTTGCTGGTGCTCTTAATCAAGCTAAAAACATTTGATTTTTCATATATGCGTAAATTTCGAGATGATATTATGGGCATGCCTATAATAGTAGAGATAATAAATGGGACAGGGGAGACTGTTGACGCAGCTTTTGATTATTTCAAGGATATAGATGAGCGATTCAGTACTTATAAAAATGAAAGTGAGATAACTAAGATTAACCAGAAAAAAATCACCGAGCGTGAATACAGTAAAGACATGAAGGAGATGTTTGTTCTTGCAGAACAAACGACAAGGGAAACAGATGGATATTTCTCAATTATTCAGAACGATGGCACGATTGATCCTTCTGGTTTGGTAAAAGGATGGGCAATAAATAGGGTGGCTAAATTAATCGAGTCATTTGAGTATAGAAATTATTTTCTTGATGTCGCAGGCGATATACAGTCGTGTGGCGTAAATAAAGAGGGTAAGGAGTGGACCATTGGAATTCGTAATCCTTTTGATGAATCATCAATAGTAAAAGTTATATCTCCTCGTGGGCATGGAGTTGCAACTTCAGGAACTTCAATTCGTGGGCAACATATTTATAATCCGCATAAACCTGAGAGCGTAATAGACGATATAGTGAGCCTAACGGTCATTGGTCCAGATATCTATGAGGCGGACAGATTCGCTACCGCGGCATTTGCTATGGGAGGAAAGGGGATAGCTTTTATTGAAAATCTGTCGGGTTTTGAAGCTTACCAGATCAATTCTGAAGGAATAGCAACCATGACATCCAAGTTTGAACAATTTATCATATGTTGAAATTTATCGATTCAATCCTTAATCGCATCACGATGTATCGTTTGGTGCTGTATTATCTTATTACAATTTTATTTGCAGCGTTTGTTTTTGGGTTTTTTGGAATTATGCCGAACAATCCAATAGACCTCGCTTTCTCGACTTTTGTTATAGTCCTGGTGTCTTGGATAACTAACTGGATATTTGCGAAGGTTTTTAATGTTCAAACCAATGTAGAGTCAGTCTATATAACCGCACTGATTCTTGCGCTTATTATTACCCCAGTTACAGTGACCGATCAACTTGGTATCGGCTTCTTGATTTTCGTGTCCGTTTGGGCAATGGCATCAAAATATATATTTGCTGTTGGAAAGAAACACATATTTAATCCTGCCGCATTTGCAGTTGCGCTAACTGCTCTTACGCTGAACCATCCGGCAACGTGGTGGGTCGGCGGAAATCTTGCGTTACTTCTTTTTGTCTTTGTTGGGGGCTTACTGATTGTGCGAAAAGTTCGTAGGTTCGACATGGTCCTTAGTTTCTCAATAATAGCGTTACTAACTGTAGCGATTACATCCACGGATTCATATAGTATTTCTATAATTCAGACCGTCTTACGTTCTTCCTTTTTATTTTTTGCGTTTGTCATGCTTACTGAGCCCCTTACCACTCCTCCCACAATGTTATTGCGAGTGTTTTATGGCGCAATTGTCGGGTTTTTATTTGCACCAGCAATTCATATCGGGAGCTTCTATATGACTCCTGAGGTGGGATTACTCATAGGTAATGTTTTTTCTTATATCGTTAGCCCGAAAGGTCGTTATACACTGACACTTGAACGTATAGAGAAGTCGGCGAAGGATGTATATAACTTCATATTTACTCCAGATCGCAATTTCACATTTCGCCCCGGTCAATACCTTGAATGGACTCTGGGACACCGTCATGCGGACAGTCGTGGTAACCGTCGCTATTTTACGATAGCGTCTTCACCAACTGAGTCCAGCGTTCAGCTTGGTGTGAAGTTTTACAAGCCTCCGAGCACATTCAAACGGAAACTTGCGTTAATGAAGGAGGGCGATAGTATTTCAGCTTCACATTTGTCCGGTAATTTTATATTACCGAAAGATCCGAATAAGAAACTCGTATTTATTGCGGGTGGAATTGGCGTCACTCCTTTTCGTAGCATGGTTAAGTATTTACTCGACAAAAAGGAGAAACGGACGGTAGTTATGTTTTATGCGAACAAAACACTTAAAGACATTGCGTATAAAGACATGTTTGATCGCGCACAAACAGAATTGGGAATCAAAATAATATATGTTCTCAGTGATGAAAAAGGTTTTCTTCCAGCGAGAATGACAGGCGGTCTTATTGACGCGCAATTGATCGCGCGGGAAGTGCCAGACTATCGTGATTACACCTTTTATATATCAGGCCCGCATGCGATGGTCGAAGCATTTAAAAAGATATTGATTACAGTGGGTGTCTCTCGGTTTAAAATCAAGAGCGATTTTTTCCCGGGGTTTGTGTAGTACGTGGAATGGAGGGATAATTCGGATAAGATTTATGAGCACGTATGAGAAATTAGCTTTAGCAGTAATTGGCGTATTGCTTGTGGTAATGATCGGTTGGTCTTATAACGAACTTGAAGAGTCTCCTCGGCAAGAAGGTTTTCGAGATGACCGGTCAGATTTTGATAAAAGTTTTGGACAGGAATTTAAAATAGGGAGTTTTACGAAGATCGTGAGCATGTCATCTTCTAACAAAGAAGAAAATGACTGTGAACCGCTTGAACCGGTAATTGTTTCTGTATTGCATGACATAAAGGAGCGCCTTGAGGTGCATGAAAAAGATTTTGATCTCTCATTAAACAATAAAGAAGACGCCTTCGAAATCAATGAAGAAATGCTCAAATTTTTTTGTAATACAACCGCTGATGTAACCTTGTCAGCTACAGATGGCAAGAAATTGTTCCTTCGGAAGCTCCCTTTTTCAAGGGGTATACCTACTGGTGGCACGGACGCTGATATTGGCACCGAAGTACGGATACAAGCAACAATTATTCCCCGTGGAGAAACCTCAGTGCCAGCTGAACCTACGGTTTATGGCGACACACTTATACCGGATCAATTCCTCGATATAACATCACCGACATCCCCATAGTGTATTACACTGGATTAGGTGTAAAAAAATCTAAAATATCAAGGTTGAATCTCTGTGTAACTCAAAACAGTGCGATAAGAGGGGTGGCGTTTGTCGTTAAATTTGTCTGCTGTACTGACTGTCCCAGCGGACAGGGGTCTCGAAGCTTACAGCTTCAGTACACCTTTTGAGATATATTTTTCATCTGAAACTGGAATATATCTCAAAAGCTTTTCGAGCCCTGCCGAGAAGAGAAACAGAAAAGCCCTAATGCATAC
>QIJM01000418.1 GCA_003232445.1 Paraglaciecola arctica | reverse complement strand
TTGGTGAAATGTTTTTCAAGGCCGCTTTATCAGGTAAACCGGCAAATCTACTGGGCAATGTTGACTTGCCACACACTTACACATATATAAAGGATTTTGCCACAGCATTAGTCAATCTTAGTAATCATCAAGACTCGTTTGGTCAGGTTTGGCATGTCCCAAATGCACCAACAATCACAACTCGACAACTGGTATCAATTGTTGAAGAACAAATAAATCAACCAATTAAAATACGGGCTGCTGGTAAATTGATGGTTTCATTTTTAGGATTATTCAATCCAATGTTAAGAGAAGTGAAAGAGATGATGTATGAATGGGAACAGCCTTACATAGTTGAGCATAAAAAATACGAAGATAGATTTGGCAATGCCAGTACGTCACACGATATTGCTATTAGAGACACCGTCAAATGGTTTCAACAACAGATGACTGTGTGAGAATGGCATATAATTAACAAGGATAGGTCGCGAGCTTTTTCCGCAACTTAATCCTGTTGTTGGACAAGCCATATATGGCTTGGTAAAACCAAAGCTTGCAGATACCAATTTAGAAAACTCTGCTGAAAACTTTCCATTTCAGATAGCCGCCCTGGTTGATAAAACCTAGAATCGACACCTTTTTGATTATTTCTAATGATGGTTTTATCCGCTTGGGTGGTCACATCCCAAAGCCAAGTGAGCTGATCCAATTGATAATCCTGCCCTTGCACTGCTGACTCATTAACAAACCAAGAGACATCACAGATGCATTCATCCACAGAAGTAGGCAGAAACCGATAACTAAGCATGTGGTCATCGTAGATCAGAAAATAACTAAGCGGCCCAATCATCAACTCAGACGCACCGCCATCATATTCTTGCAAAGACCCCAACAGCGGTGCCACGGTTTTACCGCCCAAACTGCCGCTTAGCGCATTACGAAGCAATGGATTTCGGTCATATTGATACCCTTCTTGCCCTTCTTCGGCTAAGTCGAAATAACGATTTAATTCTATAAACTTTGGGTTACCTTGATTTGCCTGTGAGAAATTTTCTTTGGCTGTTTGAAAGACCTTAGGTGACTTGGCCATCACATGGATTTGTGCAAACTCTTGATGTGACGGCGCACAGTGGTAACACTCTTGATAGTTCTCAACCGCTAACTTCCAATTAGCAGGAATACGGTACGACTTCTGCTCAGCTAACTTCATTGTACTCATGCCGAATAGTTCGAAGATTTGCTTAAGATCTTGGCGAAGAGCAGCAAGGCTTGGAGGTGTTTCACTTAAACATACAAAAATTAACCCACCCAGAAGCTCAACCTTTACCTTATGTAAGCCGTTCTCTGAGCGCGCAAAATCATCTGGCATATTGCGTGCAGAAATCAGTTCGCCGTCTAAGTTATAGCTCCATGCGTGATAGGGGCAGGTAAGCGATTTTTGCGAACCAGATTGTTCGAGGCAAATTCTTGAGCCACGATGACGACACACATTCATATGGGCTTTCACCTCACCCGCAGGTGTACGTACAACAATCACTGACTCGGTATCAAATTCAAAGGTAAAATAGTCGCCAACACTGGGTATTTGCGACACATGTCCAGCGAATAACCAATGTTTTAGAAATATATTGTTTATCTCTCCATGATAAACATCAACATCCTTGTAGAATGCCTGACCAAGGGAAAATCCCTGTTGCTGGGCAGAAACAAGTTGTTTTATTTTATCTGAGTTTGACAGCGCCATGGGTCTTGGTTAGCCTACTTTATCTGCGATATTGACAGTATTGAACGAGTGTCAAATACTGTCAATAATCACATAACATAATTTTTAGGAAGTCAGATGTTAGATGCAATCATCATAGGCGGCGGACACAACGGGTTAGTGTGTGCCAACTACCTTGCCATGGCAGGCAAAATGGTACGCGTATTAGAACGCCGCAATGTGGTGGGCGGTGCTGCTGTTACTGAAGAGTTTTACCCCGGCTTTCGCAATTCGGTGGCTTCTTACACGGTAAGTTTGCTCAATCCAAAGGTGATTGATGATTTACAACTTCACCAAAACGGCTTGAAGATTGTGCATAGAAAGGTCAACAATTTATGGCCACATGATAACAATAATTTTTTAGCATTTGTTGTGGGCTCTGATAATTTAAAGGCCGAGATAGCGCGTTTCTCAAAGACTGATGCTGACGCACTAGACCGATACTTTAGAGACACGGGTATGGTCGCCGATATCATTCGTGACTTTTTGCTTGAGACACCACCCAATGTTGGCGGCGGGATCAGAGACATTTTCAAAGCCGCAAAATTTGGCAATCGTTTGCGAAAATTACCCATTGAAGACGAACGTATTGTGTTAGATATCTTCACAAAAAGTGTCTCAGATTTTTTAGACCTATATTTTGAAAACGAATATGTCAAAGGCGCATTTGCTTTCGATGGCATTGTTGGTAATTACGCCGATACACAAACCCCAGGTTCCGCTTACGTTTTGATGCACCATGCATTTGGTGAAGTAAACGGCAAAAAAGGTGTTTGGGGTCATGCTATTGGCGGTATGGGTTCCATTACACAGGCTATGGCGAAGTCGGCTATGGCCAAAGGTGTTGAAATCCAAACCGATACTGCGGTAAAAAAGGTGTTGGTTCGAGATGGTCAAGCATATGGTGTGTTGTTAGAGAATGGCCAGACTATAGAAGCAAAAGTCATAGTCTCAAATCTCAACCCAAGCCTGCTGTATAACCAACTAGTTGATTCAAAAGAGCTGCCAGAAGATTTTTCACGGCGCATGAAACATTACAAAAACGGCTCAGGTACCTTTCGAATGAACGTGGCGTTGAGTGAACTACCTAAGTTTACCTGTATAACGCAGCAAAAGCGTGCCACCGCAGATCACCTTACCGGAGGCATTGTGATTGCCCCAACATCAGCCTACATCGACCAAGCCTACCGTGATTCAAAAGAACATGGCTGGTCTAAAGCACCGATAGTGGAAATGCTTATTCCATCAACACTCGACGATACACTCGCCCCAGAAGGCCAACATGTAGCCAGTTTGTTTTGCCAACAATTCGACCCAGATATCGATTGGGATAAACACCGTGAAACAGCAGCAGATTTAATTATTCAACAGGTCGAAAAATTCGCTCCAGGTTTCAAACAGTCAGTGCTGGGTCGCCAACTATTGAGCCCGCTTGATCTCGAACGTATATTCGGGCTTACTAAAGGTGACATTATGCACGGCAATATGAGTCTGGATCAGATGTTTAGCACTAGGCCTCTGTTAGGCCATGGCAACTATCGTTCGCCCATAAAAGGTTTGTATATGTGTGGTGCTGGCACCCACCCAGGTGGCGGAGTAACGGGTGCTCCGGGGCACAACGCGGCGCGAGAGATTATACGAGATAACTAAAAAACATTTGAGGATTAGTCTATCGAACACGACAAACAAAATGCAATCGATAAACCATTAGGCCGCTTCGACTCGATTCTAGTCAGCGTTATATTGCTGACTTTAATGGGCGCAGTGATATGGATGTTTGGTAGTGATTCGCTGTCTGGAGCCACTCAAGTTGCGATGATGGTTATCGCTTTTTTCACTGCTTTGATTGGTTTAAAAAACAGTGTCAGCTGGGCCGAAATAGAAAAAAGCATCGTTCGCTCATCCACAAAAACAACCGGTCCAATTTTGATCTTCCTGTCTATCGGCGCCTTGATCGGCAGTTTTATGTTATCCGGTGCAGTGCCTAGTCTGTTGTATTATGGCTTGAACATCTTATCACCCACCTACTTCTACCCACTTACCTGCTTGATTTGTGCGTTAGTTGCTATCTGCATCGGTAGTTCGTGGACTACTGCAGCCACCATCGGCGTTGCTTTAATGGGAGTCTCTTACGGTTTCGCCTTATCACCCGAAATTACTGCAGGCGCGATTATTTCAGGCGCCTATTTTGGTGACAAAATGTCGCCCTTATCTGAAACGACCAATTTGGCTCCATCCATCGCAGGCAGCGATTTATTTGAACATATTCGGCATATGGCTTGGGTGTCAGTTCCCAGCTTTGTGATAGCAGTATTAGCCTTTTTCGCCATTGGTTTAAGCGCCCCTGCCATAGAGGGTAGCCAAACAAGTATTGACGCTTTTATCCTAACCCTCGAACAACATTTCAACATTTCGCCCATTAACCTAATACCTATCGCACTGTTACTTTGGTTAGCGGTTAAGAAAACCCCAGCGTTCCTCGCTATCATAGGCGTATCGCTGTTAGCTTGTGTGTTTACTCTCATATTCCAATACGATGTTTTACTCAATTTTGCAGGTGGATCAAGTGCGGCAGTGTTGTTCAAATCATTATGGACAGTGCTGTTCGACGGTTTTAGCATCAGCACCGATAACGCAAGTGTTAACAGCTTATTGTCGCGGGGCGGCATGGCATCCATGGTCAATATGGCATGGTTAGTGATTGCATCCATGATGATGACAGGCGTGCTCGAAAGGATAGGTTATATTGATGTGCTGATGGGTGTACTAGTCAAGTTTGTTAGCTCTACCGGCTCGCTTATCGCCTCAACCATGGCCACATGTTTAGGCGTGAATATAGTGACGGGCGATCAATATATGTCATTAGTATTACCCGGCCAGATGTGGAAGTCCGAATTCGTCAAGCACAATCTAGCCAATGTAAATCTGTCTCGCACCTTAGAAGATGCAGGCACCCTCACCTCCCCTTTAATCCCTTGGAACGCCTGTGGAGTTTATATGGCTGGCACGCTGGCCGTCGTCACCATTGGCTATTTACCCTACTGTTTTTTTAACTTAATCAACCCTGTTATGGCGCTTTTGTTTGCGTTTTTGAATGTGAAGATATTGCGGGTGTAGAGACAGTTTCTCTGGGCGTATTTATTGCTGTTCCACCATGTTCTAGTTGACTGGGAAGCATTTTATTTGTCCTTTCTCAAATGCATTTATGATGGATTTCGCACAACATTATGACCTTAGTAGCTTTTTCTTTATGTCAGCAAAAAGCTTCCATAAAGGAAGCAAATTGTAGCCTTAATATGTAACCGTGAACGTTGCCATAACGTTCAAAATTTAGACTAAAAATGAGTATGAGGGCTATGGTTTAGTTAGAATTAGGATGGATTGGTATTATTGAACTTTATTCTGCCCCGATAACTCTGGTGATCTTAAAATAGTGATCTTTATCCCCCGTTCGCAATAAAATACTCTAAGAGCAGGTCTGTTACACTCCAACAAGTACCTGTCGTTAATGGCAAAGAGGACATTATGAGTACATATCAAAAATCACAGGATGCAATTTCTGCCCTGACAGCGGAGCAGTTCCGAGTGACGCAAGAAAATGGCACTGAGCGCCCTGGTACCGGTGAATTGTTAGACAACACTTTGCCTGGTATATACGTAGATGTAGTTTCTGGAGAGCCTTTGTTTGCGTCATCTGCCAAGTATGAATCAGGATGTGGCTGGCCAAGCTTTACTAAGGCGATAGACGCAGTCAATGTAAATGAAATTACTGATAACACCCTTGGCATGACTCGCACAGAGGTGCGTTCTTCTCATGGTGACAGTCACCTTGGGCATGTGTTTCCTGACGGGCCCAGAGACCAAGGCGGTCTGCGTTATTGTATTAATTCCGCTGCACTGCGGTTTGTTCATCGGGATGAGATGGTAAGCAAAGGGTATGCAGCCTATTTAGATCAAGTTGAGGATATTTCGTAATGGCAAATGAACGTGCAATATTGGCTGGTGGCTGTTTTTGGGGCATGCAGGATCTTATTCGTAAGCGTTCTGGCGTTACCTCAACTCGTGTGGGTTATACGGGCGGTGAAGTGGCGAACGCAACTTACCGCAATCACGGCAACCATGCTGAAGGTATCGAAATATTGTTCGATAATGAAGTTATCAGCTATCGACAAATTTTAGAGTTTTTCTTTCAAATTCATGATCCTAGTACACAGAACAGACAAGGTAATGACACAGGAGTATCCTATCGTTCAGCGATTTATTATGTGTCTGATAAGCAAAAAACAGAAGCGTTGAGAACCATTATTGACGTGGATGCCTCTGGATTATGGCCTGGAAAAGTAGTAACTGAAGTAGAACCGGTTAGTGACTTTTGGGAAGCCGAGGTTGAGCATCAAGACTATTTAGAAACACGCCCCAATGGCTACACCTGTCACTTTCCTAGACCTGACTGGACACTACCTTCAGCCTAGTGAATTTAAACAAGCGTTAGACTGTAATGTTCAACGGGCAACATTGTACCTTTCTAATAACCCTATTATACCATTCGCTTCTTTTTATCAAAAACAATGTCGAAATATCACTTTATTGATGATTTAAACTGTTAGTGATCTCTTCGTATTGCTTTTTGTCAGGTTTCACCAATTTTTTAGATGTCGCGAACTCAGGCCATCCAAGCTTGAGTGCATTTAATACTTCGGCTTGTAGAGTTTTATTGTTGAGAATTTCACTCTGTAAGGCTTGGCATAATTTAACTACTTTCATATGGCAAATGATTGGGCCAAATGGAATAGGGTCTGAGCGCCAGTTTTCATATAACTGGAGTTCAGGTCGTTTTTTTTTGTACTTCAAATAAGCTTGGGTTGCGACAACACCAAATGATAACTCTTTGGAAGCCACCACATCTAACACATTGTCATGGCTATTCATGTATCTTGATTCAGGTAACTTATTGATTTTTCTGGATTCAACTAGGCTTTCCATGTACATTTTCGCTATAATTGCGCCAGACACTGAGTCTGGCCAAACCATTGCAATTTCTATACTGTTATCACTATTAGCAAAAGCTTCAGCTATAAGTTGGTTAGTTTCAGAAGAGATAATACTACTTGTATAATCAGAAGCTGAGTTATCAGGCACAGCAACCAAAAATGCATCTTTTGCAAGCGACATCGAACTAACAAAGCCTGATAAGTTCGGGACGCTTATATGGATTTCTCCTGCTGCAAAAAGAGATGCAAGCTCTGAAGGAGACTCTGCCAGTCTAATAGTAACTTTGTTGTTGAATTTTTCTACAACTCTAGATATCGGTAATAACGCTGATTTTCGATCAATATTTGGATATTGATATGTTCCGATCTTAATATTTAGGTTATTTGGTATTTCTGAATTCGCGATTGAAGAAAATGATAAAAACTGCGCAATAACTAGAACAGCCATCATTCTCGCTACGCCAGTTATATCTTCGACTTTTTTATAGAAAACATATTAATTAACCTCATGCGATTAGAATATTCACTTCATAATTTAACGATAACACACAGTACCAGTCAATGCTTCCAATCAGACTACCGAAAGAACTAAAAGGACGTATTTTTAAATCGTTACAAATCGATCAGATTATCGGTCGTAGTCATGCAATGGAACAAGTGTTTAGCTTGATTGAAAAAGTATCAAGCTCAACTGCTACGGTATTTTTAAGTGGTGAAACAGGCACAGGTAAAGAATTGTTTGCCGCAACTATTCATCACAACAGTCCCGTTAAAAAAGGAAAATTTATTGCACAAAACTGCGCGGCATTTCCCCCTGATTTACTGGAAAGTGAAATGTTTGGTTATCACAAAGGTGCCTTTAGTGGCGCAACAAACAATAAAAAAGGTTTAGTTGAAGAAGCGCACAACGGCACATTATTTTTAGATGAAATTGGCGAAATGCCTATATCATTGCAATCAAAATTGTTGCGGGTTTTACAAGAAGGTGAAGTTAGACCGCTTGGTAGCAATAAAACAATTAAAGTCCAGGTACGTATTATTGCCGCAACAAACCGCGCCTTATTAGAAATGGTTAAAGAGGGCACATTTCGAGAAGACTTGTATTATCGCCTGAACGTATTCCCCATTAAATTACCTGCACTACGAGAGCGCGCTACGGATATTCCTGCTTTAACTCACTACTTTATCGATAAATACACCAAACAGTACGGTAAAGACATAAAACGACTCGAACCGAAGGTGATGGACTTTCTGCAATCGTACCCGTTTCCAGGCAATGTACGAGAGCTGCAAAACATCTTAGAACGAGCTGTTATTTTAGTGGGTGAAGGCACAGTACTGAGTTTCGATTGTTTACCCCAAGAACTCAGAGAAAAGCCAGAAATCGAACTGGCAGGTGCAGACACCAATATGCATAACCAAAGTTTAAAAGAGGTAGTCGGAAAATTTGAAGCCAACTTATTGCGTCAAAAATTACAAAACAATCAAGGTAATCAAACCCTTACAGCAAAACAGTTAGGGTTGTCCAGAAGGACGTTAGTGGAGAAGTTAAGTCGGTATAATTTAAGGCGTTTGGATAGTTAAAATGTCAAAAACCGTCCATGCGGCAAAATGACACCGTGGGCATGGCTGATAACAATAGCGGTGAGGTTATCGAAAGGAGGTGTACCGCTAAATATGGCCTGTTGAGTATCTTCTGGCAGCAACTGATAAATGCCAAAAATTTTATGAAAAAACGGGTCGAACAATATTTTTTTATCGCCGTTTGTTATCAACGCCGCTTCATTTGCAACATAAGTGATAGAAGCTTGATGAGCCAGAACTATAGAGTGGCCACATATTGTTAACCACAGCAATAGTCGTCTCATTAATCGTTCCTTTTTAGGCTGTTGTTGAAGTGGGCTGCTCAGTTTCACTATACAACTGGCGCATACAATCTTGCATATCAACAACGTAGCGCTTGGCTTCTTGTAGGTTATCTTGATCAATGTGCTCTTCTACCAAAATAGCAAAATCACTCAGTTGTTGAAAACCGTAACTCCCCGCTGAACCTTTCAGTTTATGCATCAGAGACTTGATTTGAGCCCAATCTTGTTGCTCGATAGCGGCTTGAATATCCGCTAACTTACTTTTAAAACTTAATCGATAATTTTGAACTAATAGTTCAAATTCAGAACGTCTGTTGCGAAATTTAGCCAGTGACTTATTTTTGATAACTGTTTTGTCATCTGCCCCTTCGTCTTTTCCTTCACCCGGCTCATCACATAAATACTCGACTAACATGGCATAGAAACTTTGACTATCAATAGGTTTAGCAAA
>QIJM01000137.1 GCA_003232445.1 Paraglaciecola arctica | reverse complement strand
ACGACGAAAATGAGCGTGTTCCGCGCTTGTTATGAGTCACCTCATCTATGCCAATATCTATAGACGCTTGGTTTAAATTAAGTGCAAAACGATAACTGGCACCGTTTTGTTTTGCCGACAATAGCTTTTTACTTGGAGCCGATACTTTTTGTATTGATTGTGATTTTATTGTTTTTAAATGAGCAGGCACTGGGAGAAAGATGTCGTCGGCTTGTGCAAATTTAGGTGCAAAGCAATACACTAGCCCTAACACTGTCATCAAACTTGTGCGAATAAGCATAAAAGATCCTTTTTTCACATCATAAAGTTTTAAGAGTAAACGTCACACCTAATTTATGCAACATCACTGATTGAACAAGTGATGCACCCAATATTCAGCTTCCTCATTCAGAAATAGACTATCTAACCTTAACATCACACAAAGTATGAGCAAACGAGGTAATTGTTGGGACAATGCAGTAATGGAACGATTTTTTAGGCGTTTAAAAACAGAAAGACTTAACCATTTGTCATTTATGAACCATCAATCTGTGGTCAGTGCAGTAGAAAGTTATATTCGATTTTTTAACGACAAACGCCGCCATTCAGCACTGGATTATTTGACACCACATGAAAAATATATTGAAATGAAAAAAGCGGCTTAAAATCTCTACAGGTTTACTTGACCATTACAGAATCCTTTGGTGCGTATTGTCAGCTAATGCTATGAGGTTATTCATAATGTGTCCACATACGAAGAACCTTAACTATTTTTTTATCTTCTAGTACTTGATAAACAAGCCTATGTTGAATATTTATACGTCTTGAGTAGGTTCCGGATAGATCACCTACTAATTTTTCATATGAAGGCGGGGTTTGATAAGGATTTAACTCGACAACTTTCAGAAGCTCTTTTGCTTTACCTTTAAGACCCGATGAAGCTAGTTTTTTAGCATCTTTTTGAGCTTGTTTAGTATAAACAAGTTGCCAACTCACCAATCAAGCTCCTTTGAGCAAGAGTCAATTGACTCACTCATACCCTCTTTGATACTTTCGCGCATATCAGGTACAGCCAAAAGGTATAATGTTTCTTGAATAGCTTCCCAATCATCGATAGATACAAGAACAGCGCTGTTTCTTTTACCTGATATCATTATTGGTTGATGAGATTCAGATGCCTGATCAAGAAGTCTGTATAAGTTTGCTCTAGCTTCACTTGCTGTAAGTGAGTGCATAATAGTTCTCCAAAGTACGAAATCAACCGTACGTTATTACGTACCACTAATCAAGGCGCTTGAATGAAAGAATAGTTGACCTGTTTTGAGTTCAGGCAACGCAGAGTAGGTGCCTTTAAACCTCGCCCGAAGGGAGTGGCTAATTGTTAGGATGGATTGGTATAACTACTCCAAAACAGATATCGGATCCGATATCTTAGGCTTACCCTGATTAATAGAAATCTCCACCCGCCTATTACGACTCCGCCCTTGAATATCATCAGTATCAGCCAAAGGCGCTGTATCTGCCTTACCTACCACTGACATACGACTCTCATCAAAGCCAACAGCACGTCTTAGCTCTTCAGCCACAGCCACAGCTCGTTGCGAAGATAAATCCCAATTAGAGCGATACAGTTCATTAGAAATTTGCTGACTATCACTGTGTCCAGATACTTCAATATCACCTGGTATATCAGCTAATAAACTGCCAATTTTGCGCAAAATGGGCACAAACTGCGGTTGTAAAAATGCAGAGCCTGCGGAAAAAGAACCATTCTCTCGAATACGAATAGTAATTTGCTGGCCCAAAGATTCCATTTCAATCGCACCATCAACAATTTGTTTTTCTAGCTGCTGAGCGACTTTACGCATGCGTTCGGCGACTTCTTCTTGGCTGGTGGTTTGTTGTTCTGAAGCTGTTTGCTGCGATGCGCCACCTCTTTGCTCACCGCGCTGTTTTTGACGACCGCCGGCTGAGTCTTCATTACCCGCTTGGAATTCAAGCACCTCTTGGGTCATATCGATGGTTTGTTGCTGGATCGTATTAATTGGCGTGGGTTCTGGGCGACCGGGACGAAACTCCATGGCAATAACACTGGTGCCTTTGGGAATGTCTTTTACTTCAATTTTATTCTGTACGCCAAAAGCGAACTTCATCGAACCTGCAATTTGTTTAAACTTGAGTACATCCATCTCAGAGAAGGATAACAAGAGTACAAAGAAACACATCAACAGCGACATTAAGTCAGCAAAAGTCCCCATCCAAGCAGGTAGCCCTTCGGGGGGACATATAGGGCATTCATTTTCCATCAGTTATTCTGCGTCTTCTGCTGTACCACGTTTACCAGCAGCCAAATAATTCTTCAATATACCTTCAATAACCCGAGGGTTTTGTCCATCAGCAATACCGATAATGCCATCTAACACCAAACTTTGATTAAGCTTTTCCTCTTCTAAACGATTACCTAGTTTTACTGATATAGGTAGACATACAAGGTTAGCTAACATTGCACCATAAAGCGTGGTTAATAACGCTACCGCCATAGCGGGACCAATTGATTTTGGATCGTCCATGTTTGATAACATAGCAACCAAGCCAACCAAAGTGCCTATCATGCCCATGGCTGGCGCTACATCACCTAAGCCTTTAAAAATAGTCTTACCGAATACATGGCGTTCAGTGGTCATGGCGATGTCCTTTGCTAATGTCGCTCTTACCACTTCTATATCGTGACCATCCACCAGCATATCCACTCCTTTTTGCATAAAGGGATTTTCAATTTCGGCTTCTTCTAATGCCAAAAAACCACCTTTTCGAGCGGCATCTGCCATTTCAACAATTTTTTCTATTTGTGATTCAGGGGTATCGATTTTAAACATAAAAGCTTTGCCTGCGACTTTGCCTGCCCTAAAAAACTGGCCGAAGGTATGTTGAGATAACACCACAAATAAACTGCCGCAAAATACAATCAAGATTGAAGGTACGTTAACAAACATGGCAATGTCACCACCTTGGATCATCGCCATAATAACAAAACCAATGGCGCCAAGAATACCGATTATGGTTGCTAAATCCACATTGTGCTCCCAATAAAAATAAAGGCATAAATACTAAACAACAAAGACCAACAGCGCAGTTTATTGTCAAACTTAGCTATCCGCAATAAACTAAAAAGGTAACCAAAATTAACTGGTTATCAATTTATTTTATCGACAATCCTAAATAATTCTAAAGTAACCATTCAGGTTATTCGTTTAAGGCCAACGTTTTTTTTCACTTAACTGGTGTATTTGCTAATGTTTTAAGCTGTATTTGAAAAATATTTGACCCTCTTTTTTCGCTCAGGTAAGGTGCGTGCCACTTCAGAAATCGGTTGAAGAATTTTATGACAACTCGGAAAAAAACAGAATCACTCACCTTTGAACAATCCATGCAGGAGCTAGAAACACTAGTGACTAAAATGGAGCAAGGCGATTTGCCTTTGGAAGATGCATTACAAAGCTTTGAGCGTGGTATTAAGCTAGCCAGACACAGCCAACAAAAATTGAAAGATGCAGAACAAAAAGTGCAGATACTCACCAGTCAAAATGGTCAGCAAACCTTAGACGTATTTGAACCTGATAATTAATGAATTTAACCACCTTTCAACAAACCAGTCGCGATAGGGTTAATTCAAGCCTAAGTCAAACTATCAATGCGTTGCCTGAACACTCAGAAACGCTTAAGCAAGCCATGGAATACGCGCTATTAATAGGCGGCAAAAGAATGCGTCCCTTTTTAGTTTATGCCACAGGCAAAATGCTCTCAGTCCAAGAAAAGGATCTGGATGGTCCTGCCGCTGCGATAGAAGCCATTCATGCCTATTCACTTATCCACGATGATTTACCTGCCATGGATGATGATGACTTAAGACGCGGCCATCCAACCTGTCATATTCAATTTGATGAAGCCACCGCCATATTGGCTGGTGACGCCCTGCAAACGCTGGCTTTTGAAATATTATGCGATTACCCGCTCTCAAGTGAATTAGCACTAAAACGTATTGAATTAGTCAAAATTGTCAGTCAAGCGGCTGGTTACCATGGTATGTGTGGTGGTCAAGCGATGGACTTGGCAGCTACTGATCAACATATCACTCAACAGCAATTAGCAGACCTACATGGTAAAAAAACCGGTGCGCTACTTAGTGCTTGTGTTGAAATGGCCATCGCTTTGGCCACAGATATTACGCCAGAAAGTCGGCAAAATTTAATGATTTTTGCCAACACTATCGGTTTAGCTTTCCAAGTGCAGGACGATATTTTAGATGTGGTGGCTGACTCTACAGTGCTTGGTAAGCCGCAAGGATCTGATCAGGCGCAGAACAAAAGTACCTACCCAGCCATGTTAGGATTAGAGCAAGCACAAGCTTATCTGGATGGTTTACATCAACAAGCGCTTCAAGCTTTGCGCGCTTTACCTTACAATACCCAGATGTTGGTGTCTTTTACCGACTTTGTTATCCACCGTACTTACTGAATAAATATGTAATTATGGCTGGATAAAATAAAATAAAATTAGTTGATACCCATTAAATGACCCTAGATATTGCTCACTACCCTATCCTCGCTCAAGCTGATACACCAGAACAGTTAAGAGAATTATCACAAGATAAACTACAACAACTGAGTGTTGAATTACGCCAATACTTATTGACCAGTGTGAGCCAAAGTAGTGGACATTTTGCCTCGGGTTTAGGCACGGTCGAGCTGACGGTTGCTTTACATTATGTATACAACACCCCTTTTGACCGCTTGTTATGGGACGTGGGTCATCAAGCCTATCCCCACAAAATTTTGACCGGTCGTCGTGAACGTATGCCAACCATTCGTAAAAAAGGCGGCTTGCATCCTTTCCCATGGCCACCAGAAAGTGAGTATGACACCTTTGCCGTAGGCCATTCTTCCACCTCTATCAGCGCTGCATTAGGTATGGCAGTTGCTGCTGAAAAAGAAGCTTTAGGCCGCAAAGTTGTGGCGGTTATTGGTGACGGCGCTATAACCGCAGGTATGGCCTTTGAAGCGCTGAACCATGGCGGCGATATCAGTAAAGATTTGTTAGTCGTGTTAAATGACAATGAAATGTCGATTTCCGAAAATGTCGGGGCACTCAATAGTCACTTAGCCAGACTGTTAACAGGTAGCTTTTTTAACTCTATCCGTGATGGCAGTAAAAAATTACTTAGCAATGTACCACCAATCAAAGAATTTGCCAGCCGCGCGGAAGAACATATCAAAGGCATGGTTGTACCAGGTACTATTTTTGAAGAACTGGGCTTTAAATATATTGGCCCGATAGACGGTCATGATGTGAATGGCGTAGTCGATACACTGCGTAATATGCGTAACATCAAAGGCTCACAAATATTACATGTGGTGACCAAAAAAGGTAAAGGTTACGAATCCGCAGAACAAGACCCCATTAAGTTTCATGCAGTACCTAAGTTCAATCCAAAAGATCAAGCACTGCCCAAAGCAGCGCCTAGCAACCCAACTTTTTCTGCAATATTTGGCGACTGGTTATGTGATATGGCCGCACAAGATCCTAAGTTGATGGCAGTGACACCCGCTATGCGTGAAGGCTCTGGCATGGTCAAATTTTCCCAACAGTATCCAGCGCAATATTTTGATGTGGCGATTGCCGAACAACATGCTGTCACCTTTGCTGCGGGTTTAGCCAAAGAAGGGCTGAATACTGTTGTAGCGATTTATTCGACCTTCTTACAACGTGCCTACGACCAGCTTATTCATGATGTGGCGATACAAAATCTACCCGTTTTATTTGCCATAGACCGTGCAGGCCTAGTCGGCGCTGATGGCCCCACTCACCAAGGTGCTTTTGACATTCCATTTTTACGCTGTATCCCGAATATGGTGATCATGGCACCGGCCGATGAAAACGAATGCCGTCAGATGCTGTACACAGGGCACAAATTGCAAAAACCAGTGGCTGTCAGATACCCACGAGGTTCTGCTACTGGCATATCACCTGAGCAAGAAATGACGGCCATTGAGTTGGGCAGAAGCCGCACCATAAAAATGGGTGAAAAGGTGGCTATTCTTAACTTTGGTATTTTGTTACCTTACGCCCAAGAAGCAGCAGAAAAAATCAATGCAACTGTAATAGATATGCGTTTTGTTAAACCCTTGGATACTAAGATCATTGACCAACTCGCTGCAAAGCATGATTTGTTTGTGAGCATTGAAGATGGTGCAATCATGGGCGGAGCAGGTAGTGCAGTAGCTGAATATTTAATGCCTTCTAAACACACGAGCAAGTTGCTAATGCTTGGACTACCTGATGAGTTTATCATGCAAGGTACCCAACAAGAGATGTATGCGGAGTTAGACTTAGACACAGCAGGTATATTGGCTAGGATCAAAGATTTTTATAAATAAAAGCTATGGCGAGTGAACAGGAAAAGACTAAAAGTTATTTTCCACAGAGGTGAATCAATGGGTCAACGTCTATGACCCCATTGATTTTACAGAGGACTTGCACCTCATTAGTTTATGCCCATGCTGGGCGTACCAAGCAAATCAACTTCGCGTGTTTCACACGCTGGACGCGCAAAGAGCCGTGCGCCAGTTATTTAAATCGTTATGTGGTTTCTGGCTAATATTCAGAATCACGGTAATTGATTAATAACCATTTTGGAGAATTCATGAAGCGTTTCATTGGTCTTTTTATAGCAATACTTTTACTTGGATATGGGGTTGTGAGAATAGGGGTAGGTGCTTCGTTATTGGCTCAAACTTTAGACATAGTCAGTTTTCCTGATTTAGCTGAAGGAGTCGCCGAGGTTAAAGTGTTCATTGACGCTCGAATAAATGATCAAATATTTCCGTTTAGTTTAAATGGGTATTTCGGTTATATATTGGTTATGGGGTTTTTGCTATCAGTTGGAGCGGCAGGAGCCATTGCTCGAAATAAATGGGGATACAAAGTTCTTGTAATTTACTTGGGAATGCATGGCGCACTTTTTGTTAATTTCCAAGAAATCAACTCAAAAATAGTAGTCCTTATATTGCAGATAGTATTGCTCTTTGTATTATATTACCTGAGGCCTCCAATCTCTAAAATTTCAGGTATAACCACATAATTAATCAATGGGGTCAGAGACTGACCCCATTGATTACAGCCTACGCCTCATATGATGTTTTTGTTCATCAGCTCGCAGTTTTGCGTCCGGCTTCCTTCAGACCAAACCTCATGGTTTGGCCCTTGCCATTCGCTAGTAGTTAACGTTTAATAACAATAAGTTACTTAAACGGTGATCTTCCTACAGAGGACTTTCACCTCATTAGTTCA
>QIJM01000054.1 GCA_003232445.1 Paraglaciecola arctica | reverse complement strand
GTGGTCTAAGTCAAAAATGGCCAACGAAGCATAAATCGCTTTAAAATCTGCCCGAAGGGAACGGCTGGGGCACTCCACTTCTTCGTTACGCCAATTCAGAAGGTGGCTGACATTCAGTCATTGACGTGCCTTGAATTGAAGCGCTCCAGTCGTTCTGAAACGTTCATTTTGAGGTGGCTTGGATATACCGCCCTGATTTCAGGGCTTTTTATTAATAGCCAACAAAGTTTGCTTAAGCGAGCTAGAAGCAAAAGCAGCATGTACCCCATTTAGCTGTATTTGAATCAGCTGTTTGGTTGTTAGGCCAACTTCTTCTCTGGCTAACTGATACTCATCTGCAATTTCAATTCCTGATACGCCAGGATCATCAGTATTCAAGGTAACCATAATACTTTTTTCTAAAAACATTTTAATCGGATGCTCAGCAATATTAGTACAGGCACCAGTTTGAAAATTGGATGTCAAACAACACTCGATAGCGACCCCATTTTCAGCCATAAAATCCATCAACTTATCATCTTGTGCTGCAGTAACCCCATGGCCAATGCGTGTTGCGCCTAACACATCAATCGCTTGCCTAATACTGTGCGGCCCGTCTGCTTCACCGGCGTGGACAGTCACCGGCGTGGACAGTAATGTTCCAACCCGCATCTCTGGCAAGTGTAAAATGCTCAACAAAACGTTTTGCTGGGAAGCCTTTTTCATCACCGGCTAAATCTAATGCACAAATATTATCTTTCGCTGTCAGTAAAGCCTGCAATTCTTGCATACAACTTTTTTCGCCGTAGCTGCGACTCAAAATACCAATAAGATTAACTGAGACGCCATAAGTTTGACTGCCCGCCTTACAACCTGCCACCACTGCCTCAATGACTTGCTCTAGAACCAAAGCATACGTTTTCGCCATAAAAACAGGTGAAAAGCGCAATTCAACGTAACTCAGTCCAGCTAGCTTGGCATCTTCAATATTTTCATAAGCCACGCGAAAACATGCTTGTTCAGATGCCAATACCGAAACACCCAGTTCCATTTTTTCTAAAAAAGCTAATAGATCTGTGGTTTTCTGCTGAATTTGTACTTTTGTTTTTAAAGTCTCTAGATTATCTGCAGGCAGAACAATTGAGTATTCCTCTGCCAATTGCCAGATAGTGGACAAGCGAATATTACCATCAAGATGTCGATGTAGATCAGTTAAAGGGTAGTCGGGGTTTATCATAGGTAGCTACTCAGCAATATCCAAATTTTTCAATAACAATACAGTTTGAGTGCGCGTATTGACGTTGAACTTTCTGAAAACGGCACTGATGTACGCTTCTCTATAAAGAGGGTGATCATCTGCTATTAAAAACTTCGCCACTGAACTTAACCCGTTTTAATTATTATTTTTACTTTAGTCTCAACTAATGAAGGCATAATTCACATTTAAGCCCTATTTCATTAGCTGGATTTAATAGTCAAAAAAATCGTCTATTTATTAAGCCTATTTTCAATTAACAAATCGACCACGCTCGGATCTGCCAGTGTCGAGGTATCACCTAACTGCTGATGTTCGTTTGCCGCGATTTTACGCAAAATTCTGCGCATTATTTTCCCTGAACGTGTTTTGGGTAAACCAGCAGTCCATTGAATTAAATCAGGGCTGGCAATAGGACTTAAATCATCTCTTACCCATTTTCTCACCTCTTTGCTTAATTCTTCCGAAATTTCCACTCCATCAGTTGGTAGCAAATATACATAAATCCCCTGCCCCTTAATATCGTGAGGGTAACCTACCACTGCAGCCTCTGCCACCGCTGGATGAGCGACTAAAGCACTCTCAATCTCAGCTGTACCCAGTCGATGTCCAGACACATTTAATACATCGTCGACTCTGCCTGTGATCCAATAATATCCATCTTCATCACGTTTCGCGCCATCACCCGTAAAATATAAGTTTTTGTAGGTGCTGAAATACGTTTGAATAAAACGTTGGTGATCGCCCCAAACGGTTCTTGCTTGACCAGGCCATGATCCCGTAATGACTAAGTTACCCTGAGCAGCGCCCTCAAGGATCTCGCCTTCATTGGACACTAACGCTGGTTTTACGCCAAAAAACGGTAAGCTTGCCGAACCGGGTTTCAAATCTGTTGCACCGGGTAAAGGCGTGATCATCGCCCCGCCCGTTTCGGTTTGCCACCAAGTATCAACGATTGGACACTGAGCATTGCCTATTTTTTTATAATACCAATGCCATGCCTCAGGATTAATCGGTTCACCGACACTGCCTAATAAGCGCAAACTCTCTCTGCTAGAGCCTTTTACTGGCTCGTCGCCTTTTGCCATGAGCGCGCGAATAGCGGTCGGTGCAGTATACAAAATAGACACCTTATGTTTATCCACGATTTGTCCCATGCGTCTCACATCAGGATAGGTGGGTACGCCTTCAAACATTAATGTGCTAGCCCCGTTTGCTAACGGCCCATAAACAATGTAGGTATGGCCGGTTATCCAACCCACATCGGCAGCACACCAGTAAATATCAGTTGGTTTGTGATCAAATACATAATGATGGGTCAACGAAGCATAAACCATATAACCACCCGTGGTATGCACCACACCTTTTGGCTTGCCCGTAGAGCCAGACGTATACAAGATGAATAACGGGTCTTCTGCATTCATGACTTCTGGTTCGAAAGTATTGGCGCACTTTGCCACCAAATCATGCCACCAAATGTCACGTGCCTGATCCCAACCACATGAACCTGAAGTAAGTTGATAGGTAATGACTTTTGTGACGCCGCGAGTCGATTCTTTTAGCAGTGCTTTGTCTACATTGTCTTTCAGCGAAATCCGTCCACCACCTCTTCTACCTTCATCGGCAGTAATGATTATTTTCGCCCCGCAGTCTTCTATTCTGTCGGCTATTGCATTGGGTGAAAACCCCGCAAAAATCACCGAATGTACGGCACCTACTCTAGCGCAAGCCAACATAGCGTAGACAGCTTCTGGGATCATTGGCATATAGATAATGACCCTATCGCCTTTTTCAACGCCCAAATCTTTTAGACCGTTGGCCAATCGGCAAACTTCGTCATGCAACTCTTGATAGCTGACATGCTTTTGTGTATCAGGCTCGTCACCTTCCCAAATGATTGCGTTGCGCTGAGGGTGTTGCTTAACATGTCTATCAATGCAGCTATAAGTGGCGTTAAGCTGCCCATCTTCAAACCACTTGATATCAATATTTTGTGTTGAAAAATTGCTATCGCAAATCCTTGAATATGGCTTTATCCAATCAATACGTTGACCTTGCTCGGCCCAAAACCCCTCGGGATCATCAACCGACCACTGGTAAAGGCGCTGATACTCTGCTTTATCCGCATGACTGCTGGCTTGACTAGATTCAGATACAGGGTACAAATGAGAAGACATGATGGTAGATCCCTTGTCACGATATGTTAGTGCACAGTTAAATTATCGATATACGGTATAAGAGCACAATCCAGATGGCAAGAAAGGAAATTGCTTGGATTAGATTGCACAGGTAGAATTGCGCGATATTTTTATTCAGGTCAACACGCCATCATGCAAGACGTTAAAGACACCCTTTATTCTCAGCCACAACAAGTGGGTGAATTTCAATTTGACCAATCGGTGGCGGAAGTCTTTCCCGACATGATCCAGCGCTCCGTCCCCGGATACAGCACAATAGTTGATACCATAGGCCAGATATGCGCTAGGTATGCACAACATCAAAGTAATATATACGATTTAGGTTGTTCATTAGGGGCTGCCAGTTTAGCCGCTAGCAAATATATCCAAAGTGAAAACTGCCAAATTCTGGCCATTGATAATTCACCTGCCATGGCACAGCGCTGTGAATTACATGTGCAGGCCTTTAAAGCGGCCACACCTATTAGTGTTATTTGTGATGACATACAAAATATTAATATTAAAAATGCATCTTGTGTGGTGATGAATTTTACCCTGCAATTTATCCCACCAGAGCAACGTATCGATATTCTGCATAAAATATATGCCGGATTAAATTCAGGTGGGGTTTTACTGTTATCTGAAAAGCTTAGCCATGACACCGAACAAGGTAATAATTTATTAATTGACTTGCACCATGAATTTAAGCGTAGAAATGGTTACAGCGAACTTGAAATAAGTCAAAAACGCACGGCATTAGAAGATGTCATGCGTACAGAAACCTTTACACAACACAAAGACAGATTAGAACAAGTAGGTTTTACTGATGTTGTGCGCTGGTTTACCTGTTTTAACTTTGCATCAATGGTTGCGATAAAGGCTTAAAAGCTTCGAGCAAAGTATTTTTTGATCGTTCTGAAAACACTAGTGTTTTTTATCTTTTAACTCGTTGCTCGTGACTCGCAACTCGTAGCTGCTTTTAAATATAGGAGGCCACTTGGCTGTTAATTGGTTTAATGATTTTTACAAACACATCGCTGATTCACCTTTAAGTCATTGGTTAGAAGTACTGCCGGCTCAAATTGCTGCTTGGCAAAAAGAACAGTTACACGGTGATTTTGCTAAATGGGTGAAGTTGCTAAACAAACTACCTAAAACGTCCTCCTCATCGATTAATTTGCAAGACAAAGTGGAATTTGGAAACGCTGGTGATATCAGTGATTATACCCAAAAACAAATAGTCGGGTTGCTTAAGCAGTTTACGCCTTGGCGTAAGGGACCGTTTTATGTGCATGGAATTCATATCGATACCGAGTGGCGCTCCGACTGGAAATGGGACAGAGTACAAACACACATTCAGCCTCTTAACGATCGTTATGTATTAGATGTGGGCTGTGGCAACGGTTATCATATGTGGCGCATGTTAGGTGAACAGGCCAAGATGGTGGTAGGCGCAGATCCGTCACAACTTTTTTTAATGCAATTCCAAGGGATTAAACACTTCAATCCTGATCCACGCATTCACTTATTACCTGTAGGTGTGGAACAATTACCTGAATTGAAAGCTTTTGACACGGTGTTTTCCATGGGCGTGTTGTATCACAGACGCAGCCCCATCGACTTTTTGTACCAGTTAAAAAATCAGCTACGTAAAGGTGGCGAATTAGTACTTGAAACCTTAGTGGTAGAAGGCGACGAAAAAACGGTATTCATGCCCGGTGAACGTTATGCACAAATGCGTAATATCTGGTATTTGCCCAGTACAGCAGCGTTAACTTTATGGATGCAAAGAGTCGGCTTTAAAAATATTCGAGTGGTGGATGTGGCACCCACATCATTAGAAGAACAAAGAGCAACCGAGTGGATGAACAGCCAATCCTTAGTGGACTTTATTGACCCGAACGACCACAGCAAAACCATTGAAGGTTATCCTGCTCCGCTTAGAGCCGTTCTAGTGGCTGAATGTTAATTCGTTTTAGTTAAGATTAGCTGACAAAATGCCTAGTTACACGCCTAGGCATACGTGTTACCAACTCATAACCAATAGTACCTGCCCAAGTTGCCACTTCGTTAGCTGATAACGCCTTACCCCACAACAACGCTTTATCACCAATTTGAACCTTGGCTAAGTCAGTCACATCCACTGAAATTAAATCCATAGACACACTGCCCACCAGCGGCACTCGCTGTTGATTGATTAACACAGGTGTACCCGATTTTGCGGTGCGTGGATAACCATCGCCATAACCTACTGCAATAGTGGCGATAACAGAGGGCCGTTGTGCTGTCCATGTGCAACCATAACCTACAGATTGCCCGGTTGAAATCTCGCGCAAGGCTATCACTTGTGACTCAAAAGTCATGGCAGGGATAAGTTGTTTGGCTGCGTCGATAGGTTCGGCAAAAGGACTCAAGCCGTACAACATGATCCCCGGTCGGTTCCAGTCCGCTCTGGTTTGATACCAAGCTAATAACGCAGCCGAGTTAGCCATACTCAGTTCCACTTTTTGATTAGTATTGGCGACTATGGGCTGAATACAGTTTTCAAATCGACTAATTTGCATGGCAGTATGCGCTCCACCCACATCATCGGCATGGGCAAAGTGTGTCACTAAAACGATATTTTTGACGTTCGCCGACGCGACCAACTTGGCGTACATAGATTCGACCTCTTGTGGCAGAATCCCTAACCTGTGCATACCCGTGTCGATTTTTAACCAAACATTTATCGGTGTTTCAAGTGTGGCGTTAAGTAGTTGCTCCAGTTGCAAACTACTATGCACAACGAGTTCACATTGATTGTTTATCGCAATATTTAATTCGGTTTTATCAAAACATCCCTCGAGCAATAAAATCGGTTTACTCAAACCGTTTTCTCGCAAAACCAAGGCTTCTTCAATACAAGATACAGCTAACATTTCAACTTGTGACTCTAATGCTTTGGCCACCTCTACAGCGCCATGTCCATAGGCATCGGCCTTTACCACAGCAACGGTTTTAGAATGCGCCGCGAGAGTTTGCGCCAAGCGGCAATTAGCCTGAATAGCGGCTAAGTCGATAATGATTTTGGCAGGGCGAGACATACGGCTTGTTTATATTCCAGCTATTGTTAGAAGAGTTTGTTTAATAATTATGTTTATTCGCAGAATACAAGGTTTGCGCAAGTTGCCAAATATCGCCGACTTTTCCATTGCCTACTGGTTGTCCATCTAGCTCAACCACGGGTGCAATTTCTTTACTTGAGCTGGTTAACCAAAGCTCCTCCGCAGCATGGACTTCGTTCATACTGATCACTCTTTCTTGTACTTGCAACGTGCCATCTTGGCGTAAAATATCTAACAACATATTACGGGTAACACCGGGCAGCAATTGGTTATCCAAGGGTGGAGTCATCACCACTTCATTTTTTACGATAAACACATTGCATGCACTGGCTTCTGTCAACTCGTTACGCTGATTATATAAAATGGTTTCGTGTACTCCAGCATTTTGACCTTGTTGAAAGTGCATAACATTGCCTAACAATGAGGTAGATTTAATCTGACAGCGTTTCCAGCGTAAATCCTCGGTACTAGTCACTCTATATTGATTAACACTTTTTTTATCGGCGATAGTTGCCGCTGGAATGGCGAAGGCATACGCAAACACGGTTGGTTGAATATGCTCAGGATAAGCATGGAATCGTTTAACATCTGCACCACGGCTAACATGGAAATATAACCCAAGGTTACCCTTACCATTTTTTTCAATCAGAGTTTGCGCGATGTCACGCCAGTCCTCAACATCCATACCCAACTTAATACCAACAGCATCAAGGCCATTTTGCATACGCTTAATATGTAAGCCAAAACCCACTAACTTAGCAGCATAGGATGGCACCACTTCATATATACCATCACCAAACAGAAACCCACGATCCATAGGCGAGATTTTAGCTTCAGACATAGGCATAAACTGCCCATCTAAAAATACAATATTGTTATCGTCAGCCATAAAGCACCATGTAAAGAGCCGTTATCCAATAACCTAATTATGCCATGAATAAAACAATGCATTTGGCAAAAAAACACATTGTTTTTATATTTCTTAACCTATTGGTCAGTTACAATATCGACATAATTTCGTTACAGATAATCAGCAAAACATGTCGCAAGTTGGAAAGTTCAATAACCTAGAAGTCGTCAATGAAGTGCCCTTTGGATTCTACCTAGACGCAGGCGATAAAGGTCAAATTCTGCTACCGACTAAAAATGCGCCCTTGGGCTGTAAGCTTGGCGATATGATTAATGCGTTTATTTATCATGATAGCGATGACCGCCTTATCGCTACCATCAAACGTCCCAAGGTGTATGTTGATCATTGTGCCTATTTAAAAGTAGTCAGTATCACCAAGGTAGGTGTGTTTTTAGATTGGGGATTAGAAAAAGACTTGTTGGTGCCATTTAGCGAACAAGAACCTCATGTCTGAAGGGGTATCTTATGTGGTCTATGTATTCTGTGATGAAGAAACCGGTCGGCTTGCGGCATCAACCAAGCTCAAAGATTTCTTATATGAAGAGTCATGTGAAGAAGGCGGCACGTTTGAGGCTAAGCAAGAAGTAGAGCTACTGATATGTGGGCAGACCGATATGGGTTACAAGGCCATTATTAATGGTTCACACCTATTAAAGTAGGTTACTCACTAAAAGGTTATATCAAGCGTATTCGCGAAGATGGCAAAATTGATTTATGTTTTCAGTTTCATGATCCTACTGCACGCAACACCTTAGAAGAACAAATAATCGAAGACTTAATTGCACATGATGGTTTGTCCACTTTAACTGATAAAAGCTCGGCAGGTGAAATTTCTAGACGTTTTAAAGTAAGCAAGAATGTGTATAAAAAAGCGATTGGATCTTTGTTTAGACAAAAACGTATCTTGTTAGACAAAACTAAAATAACGCTGGTTAAAAAGGAGTGCTGAGCATGAGGGGGAGCGTTTAAAAATGGAACCATTTAAGAATTTAATCTCGGACGAAGTTGTCATCCTACTTGCCATGCATTTGGCCAGATGTCTTCCAGAGTTAGATGAGGGGGCACGCTCTGTCTATCAGGATAAATGGAATGGACTATGGATACTCGCGTTTTGAGTTAATTACTGCGAGTAAAAGCGATTGAACAGTTTTTAGGCTCACCCAACAACCAACCACGCGATTGCATTTGGTCTAGAATATCGTTTTGAAAAATAAAACCGAAAGTTTAACAAAACCAAAAAAGGGCTTATGCACTTACAGTCAGTTTCAAACCCAGTGCATCTATCATTTTAAACACTGTGTCGTACTTTGGTTTAGCTCCAGTTTTTATTGACTTGTACAGACTTTTTTCACCGTGCCCCATAGATTCGGCCACTTGTTTAGTGCCGACAGCTTTAATCACATCCCCCATGGCGGTTAGAAAAAAATCAGGATCATCTTGATGCATAGCGGCGTCAAGATAAGCTGCAATATCTTCAGGGGTTTTCAAGTGGTCTTGAATGTCCCATGTTTTGAGTTTAGATATTTTCATTGTTCATTACTCCAATTCTTCATTAATTGCCTTAGCCTTTTTAATATCGGCTGTTTGGCTAGTTTTATCACCGGCGCAAAGCAAAATAATCACCTCACCGTTACGCTCTGTGAAATAAATGCGATAACCCGAACCGAAGAAAAAACGTAATTCACTAACACTATCGCCAACAGTTTTGTAATCACCGTAATGGCCTTGTTCAAGGCGGCGAAGTCGAACATTGATTTTAGCCTTCGCTTGCCTGTCTTTAAGCTTGCTAAACCAAGTGTTGAACTGTTGTGTAGTACGAATGTTTTTCACTTTAACCATGGTATCCGTATAGATACCTTGGAGCAAGGGGATTTATCGTTATTACCTCAAAAATAAAATTAATGGAAAAATTAACATGGACTGTTGTGGTTGAATTAGACGGACACTTCGATAAAGGAATATAATACCAATCCATCCTAACAATTAGCCACTCAGCGAGATTTAAAGGCACCTAATCAAGGCGCTTGAATGAAATTCAATCTCCAATAGAGTATGATAATTCCTTTAGAAAAGTGTCCGGTTAACTTGACCAGAACACCTGATATTGGTGCGACATTAAGTAACAGGATCAATTATAATTTTTAAAAATTTTATCCTGCAACTTGAATGGTGATAGGTATACACCATAATTAAGCAATAACATACCGAACAAGGTCTGAACATGTGGCACTTTATTAGTGAACAAATCAGTGAGTGTATTCAACAAGATTTCATCTGTGACGACATTCGTGAAGTCAAGGCTGGCGATAGTCACAAAGCCTATAAAATATCAGATGGAAAACAGCGCTTTTTTGTCAAAACCAATGAAAAAATTCGTCTAACTAATTTTGAGGCTGAAGCCCAAGGCCTCGAACACTTAAGCAACACCCAGCTATTTCAAGTGCCAAAAGTTATTTGTACGGGTTGGGTATCTGATCATAGTTTCTTAGTCTTAGAGCATATCGCTATGACCCAAGGTAACGAACAAACCTGGTTTCACTTTGGGCAAGCCTTGGCAGAACTGCATAAGACACACACGCAACAAATGTATGGCTGGCAAGAAGATAATTTTATTGGACTGACTCCGCAAGCAAATCTCTGGCAAAAAAAATGGAGCGTTTTTTTTGCTGAGCAACGTATTGGGTTTATGCTGCAATTGTTATCTGAAAAAGGCCATGTTCTAGCCAACATAGACAGTGTAGTAGAATCTATTAAAAGTTTACTCACAGGGCATAATCCCACACCATCAATGCTGCATGGTGACCTTTGGCAAGGTAACACTGGGTTTCATAACAATCAGCCCGTAATGTACGACCCTGCATTTTATTTTGGTGATCGTGAGACAGATTTAGCCATGACAGAATTATTTGGTCGATTCCCTGAAAGCTTTTATCAAGGCTATGCCGACATATGGCCTCTTGAAGTTGACTATGAATATCGCAAGCCTATTTATCAGCTTTATCATGTATTAAACCATGCGTTACTTTTTGGTGGTCATTATATTGATAGCGCAAAAATCACGCTAAAAAACTTGGACACCTAATGGGAAAATATTAGGGCTTGTTGAACTTTTCAATTCAGTCCACTCTATTCTTTAACGCCATTCGGATATACCCTTAGCTTTTTGATAGCTTAAGTTTGAGTAAAATGAAAAACAAAGTCACCTTGATTACTGGTAGTGCCAAGAGAATTGGCGCGCATACGGCAAGATACCTACATTCTTTTGGTTCAAACATTGTTGTGCATTGCAATGAGTCACGGCTCGAAGCCGAAAAGCTATGCTTAGAGCTAAATAAAATCAGGGCAAAATCAGCGATGTTAGTGCAAGGTAATTTATCCGACTTATCGAGCGTTGAGCGTATTGGTCAACAAGCAATAGACTCATATGGCCGCTTAGATGTATTAATTAACAATGCATCCTCGTTTTATCCCACTCCCGTTGGCACTATCACAACAAAAGACTGGCAAAATATTGTTGGCAGTAATATGCAAGGGCCATTATTTTTATCCCAATATTGTGCACAAACATTGGCTCAAAATACTGGCGCCATTATTAATATGGTGGATATCCATGCTGCAAGACCATTAAAAGACCACACGCTTTATTGCATGGCGAAATCAGCGCTAGTAACCATGACTCAATCTTTAGCTTTAGAATTAGCACCTGACATACGTGTTAATGGCATAGCACCCGGCGCAATATTATGGGCCGAGATGCAAATGAACGAAAATGATAAACAACAAATCCTCAACCAAGTACCCGCGCAGAGACTAGGTACCATGCAAGATATTGCTCATGCGATTAAGTTTTTGATTGAAGCTTCATATGTGTCAGGACAAATCATTGCTGTTGATGGAGGACGCAGTATTTCTTCATATACAAAAGGTTAGGGGCTGTTGGTCTTTCATATATCGGCGAGATTTTTAATCCTATTAGTGATGATGTTTGCCATGGGCTGTGATAGCCGTCACTCACTGCAAAAACATTTAAAAGAATATCAGGAGCGCATGGCTAACGTTTTAGATGTTGAAAGCCAAGACAGACTTACAATTAGCTTGCCGCCCTACCCGTCCTTAAGGGATTTAAAACAGAACATTCCTGTTACCACAATCAAACTTTTTGAGTTTTATAATCTTAAGCATTGTGAATTGTATTCTCTGGTTGCCGAGCGAAACACTTCCCTTGGCAACCTGCAATTGCCCTCTACTCGTTATATTTACGAAAGACATTTAATCGATGCCTTAAAACAATGTCTAATAGATACCACAGACTCAAAGGTACAAGAGAGATTAGAAAATTGGCAACGAACAAAAAACCAACAATTACCCATGGTTTGGGCAGACTTAATTCAACTCAGTAGCGAGATGAAACAAGGATTCAGTTCAAACTTTGGATTAATAGAAGGCAACAAACAGGATGGCCTGAGTCAATCCAAAGAAACCTTAACTTACCTGCTTAATATCAACCAAAAAAAGCCGATTAACAGTGCAGAACTAGAGCAACATTTGCAAAACTTACTGAATAACCCACTGCCCGCCAAATTATGGTTAAGTCAACTCACATTAGCTCAACACTTAAACCGCTCAACCAAATGGCTTTGGCAACACACAGAGGGTCTCCAGTGCCCTGGTGTCGGGACAGAGAAAAAAATAGAATATTTGATTAACGTTTTTCAGCAGTTTTTCATCGAAAAAATACAACCCATTGCCAGTCAAATTAATCACTACCAATACCAACTCAATCCAATTTTTGAAAAGATGGCAGCGCATCCAAAGTTATCGCCAAGCTTTAAAGAATATATCAATAACTTCAACCAACAAGGCTTTGGCAACTATCAAGTTGCTATGCAACAACATATACATTTTTGGCAAGGTTTGTTCAAACGATGCAATATCAAGCCAGGTAAACGCTAATTCGTACATTTGCTATGTGATCAAGCTGAGATAACTAAAAAAGGGCTTGCAGATAAATAGTCTCGTCGTTATTATACGCGCCGCTTCAAAGCTCAGTCTTTACAGCGTGTCAATCAATACAACCGTAGCTCAGCTGGTTAGAGCACTACCTTGACATGGTAGGGGTCGGTGGTTCGAGTCCACTCGGTTGTACCAATTATTCATAGTAAAACACTCACCTAGCTTCGACTCCTAAATAACTTTTACGCTCACCTAGGCCTTGTTGCTGGCTTTTGTAAAGACATCAAGCAAGCATTCCGGTATACACGAAGTCCGCAAGCGGCAACCGCAATGATATGGAGGGCTTTAAACAGATAGTTAAGTCTCAAGCGAATGCTGCGCTTTACGTCAAAGAAACACTGGAAGAGCTGCATAAAATTATTTATCACCCGTGTGCCGCAGACATTAACAGAAGCGTTATCCGTAAGGCAATTAAGAAACAGAAGCTATTCCCAAGCGACGATTCAGCTAAGAAAATGGTGTACTTAGCCATCACCGAAGCATCTAAGAAATGGTCTATGCCAATTCATAACTGGCGACAGGCGATGGTTCGCTTTATTATCGAGTTCGGGGAACGCCTCGAAAAGCATATTAAATAATGGCGGTCACACAGAATCGGTTACAGACTCCCGCCGCTTTTAGTTAACATATATAACACCTCTTATTAGGTGGACTTGTAAACTTCGAAGTTGCCTTATTGTATTTGCTTACCTTGATAAATGTAATCTGAAAAGTTATCTTGAGAAGTTTCATTGATTTCACTGAAGTAAGCGAAGCTACCTTTCATCTTCATTTCATTTTGTTTAGCTAGTACTGATCCATTAATATGCACAAAAGTAAAAGTTAGGGTTAAGTCGGTAATATTGGCAGTAAGCATAGGTGAAAATTCTGCGTTATTCCAAATAGTTATTTTTTCAATGAATTGTTTATCTATTTGATAGACTAATTTTCCTTGTAGTTTACCAATCGAATCTTTCCCTAGTTTCTTCTTCATATCAACGTTAAATGCCATAACAATATGTATCTCGTCTGTGGATACTAAAGACAGACTTTCTAGATTGATTAGCTTGCGTAATGAGAGCTGTATATTCTCACCTTGTTTCTCTTTGTTACTCTGCTCTTGTTTCTTTTTAGCAAATCCTTTAATTTGTTTTTTGGTCGGTACTTGACCATTAATTTGCTTTAGGAGCCATGGTTCATTTGTTTGTGGAGAATGTTGCTCAATACTACTTGATATTTCACCTTCTTCGTCTTCATAGCGAGAGATATTATAAGACCAAAGTTCTCTGTCTGTCTGTTCAAACTTTGTAATTGCGCGATTTATTTTTTCTTTGATCGATGCTAGTTCAGTTAGTGTATTTACTGCTGCGCTGACGTCTAAAATCGCCCCAAAGCAGATCAATAATATGCAATACTTCATCATCATATTTTTGCCTTCTTATTTATATAATAATGATAATTGTATTCGCATTTGTGTGAAATGAATGTGAAATCTAATAGATAGCTTGTATCAAGTAAACCGTCTTTTGGACTAGCTTGTTAAAAGTATTTGGCTTATAAAAGAAGGATGTGGGATTCAGGTTTTAGTGGCATAAGTTGATTTAGCTAGATTCTCAGAGGCCTTCTATGTCCCTTTCCTAGAGAGTGGTGCCCGTCATTATTACTGATACCACACTTTCCATGTACTAAATTCATCTGAGCTAACTGCCACTCTCATACGAAACCTGACATTCCTTTAGCACGTCGAATGTTAACTTTGTGGCAGACTGCTATGAAAATTTTAATGGTGTTTTTGTATTCTTCAATGTAGATAAATCAATTATTTTTTTATTTCTCTTGAGCTTCACATTTGTTTCACAAAGGTTTCAATACAATACCACCACAAAATATTACTTTGGTGCAATTTCATGTCTTGTTCAATTGAATTAAATAGCGTTTCTCAGTCATTTGAAAACAATGCTTCGACTATTACTTTATTTGAAAACCTCGATTTATCAATAAACCAAGGACAGTCATATGCGATAACAGGACCTTCGGGTGCCGGTAAGTCAAGTTTACTTATGCTGCTTTCTGGATTAGAAAAACCTAGCTCAGGCCAAGCTAATTTCATAAGCGACAATCAAATATCAACGCTTGATAATTTACGCTCAGAAATTGGTTTTATTTTTCAACAATTTCATTTACTGCCCGAGCTAACCGCTTTGCACAATATTGCTTTACCTTTAAAATTACGGGGTGATAAACATGCGAATAAAAAGGCTGAGCATTGGTTAGAAAAGGTCGGGTTGTCAGATCGGTCTAATCATAAACCTTCACAATTAAGTGGTGGAGAGCAACAACGTGTTGCAATCGCTCGTGCATTAGTCTTTTCACCCAAGTTTATATTCGCTGATGAACCAACGGGTAATTTAGATCAATATAATGCTAATGAAATTTCTGATATTTTATTTGCATGCTGCCAAGAGAACAACGCAGGTTTAATTATTGTTACTCATAACAATGCACTTGCTAGCATGGCTCAGAACATATATTCGCTTGCCGACGGAAAGCTGACTAAAGCCTCATCGATAAACTCAGTCGAAAAAAAACAAACAAAGCAAGGCTCTAACCATGTCGCTCAAGACTTCGCTATAAATGATGGGCAGGTTGCATAATGTTAATACATCACATTCAATTTGCTTGGCACTATTTCAAACAAGAATATAGTCAGTCTCATCAAAAGCTACTGCGCTGGGTTCAAGCCATTTTAATGATTTTCATTGTCACACTAACGCTATCAAGCAGCACTATTCAAGATTATTTGCATAATAATTTACAAAACCTTCTAGGTGCTGATGCGGTGTTAGCTCAAAAAGATAAGTTAACGACTAAGCAACTAACATCATTAGCAAATATAACCGAAAGTGTTGTCAATACACTACAAATAGACGTAACACTTACATTCAACGGGAATTGGCAAAATTCAAAGTTAAAGGCGGTGGGTGATGACTACCCTTTGCAAGGAAAATTACTTACTTCAACTTCTTTACAGAGCCCGGCAACAGTTACAAACGGTGGGCCTGTAGCCGGAAGTATATGGTTAGACAGTCGACTAATAACCAGTTTAATGCTGTCAATTGGTGACGCTATTAAACTAGGAGAACAAACATTTGTCGTATCAAGGGTGTTAATTCATGAGCCGGATAGATTGATGGAAGGATATAGTTCTTCTATGCGAGCAATCGTTAATATTAGCGATATGGCGAAGTTGGCTTTTCCAGCAGATATTATCCAGCATCGTTACCTTGTTTCTGCTTCAAAATCACAAGTACAGCAACTTATCGATTGGCAAAAAGAACAACTTCCAGCAGCACAAATTCACCACAAATCGGGCGCACATCCTTTAGCTTTATTTTGGCAACGAACTGAAAATTTCTTGGGGTTAGCTTCTATTATTTTGTTTTTTATGGCCGCTATTGCTATTCAACAAATAGCGCAAGTTCATTTAAAAAAAGAACAATATTTTTCAGCCATTTGCATGAGTTTAGGTGCTTCAAAAGCGACTGGCTTACAGTTGTCACTTTTCAAATGGGTGATTAATATAGTGATGCTAATACCTCTGGTCGCGATTTTATCTGGTCTATTTCATTGGCTGATTGTCAGTTGGTTATCCGAAACATTCTCGGAAATTACTTGGCAATTAGATGTTTGGCTTACGGCTAAAACGATAGCGACAAGTGTATTACTCTTCGCCGTATTTCATTCACCCGTTTGGCTCACACTGTGCCAAACATCCGTGTCTAAGTTGTTCCATCAAAATCAAAAAAACCTTTCTTTAGGTCTAGTGAAAATAAGTGCCTTTGTCGTTCTTGTTTTGGTGGCAGCCACGTACTCTGACAATGGCTTATTAACCTTAATGTTAGTATGCAGTATATTAATCACCATCATGCTAATGGCCGCTATCAGTTGGGTGACTTTAACCTTGGGTGAAAAAACGACTCAACAATTTTCAGGCTTAATTCCTTTTACTCTGTTTATGATGAAACAGCGTTTATTAAGCAAAAGCACCCAAATTCTAGGCATTGGATTAAGCACATTTTTACTATTGTTTACACTAATGTTTTTAAAAGACTTAGGCGACACAATGGCATCATATCAAAGAGTACATGATGGCAATCTCATGGTTTCACAAGCCAATCAATCACAAATGAAAGCGATTGAGCAATGGTCTAAAGATAATGATATTAAGCTCCGTCAATCTAAACCTTTCTTTTATGCTAAAGCCGTGAAAATTAATAACCAAGCAGTAGATGAATTTGCAACAAAACCCAGTGACAGTTTAGCGACTTTATCTAACACTATTCGACTCCATTGGACTCGAGCTATTCCAAATGTCAACCGATTGGTTCAAGGAGTATGGTGGGAAAAAGCCACTAAAGATTGGCAACAAATATCTATTGAAGAAGAAGTGATGACCGATGTAGGTTTAACTCTTGGGGATAAGCTTACTTTTATTATTAATCAGCAAAGCTATACCTTTACGATAACCGCAAGTCATGATTATAAACCGGGAGCGGGTTTAATTACCTTCTGGATACAAATGCCCCAAGCTGCTATCCAACATATAAACGCGGCCCAATACAACATGGCAAGTTTAGAACTTAATGATGCACAGTGGCCACTGTTAGGTCAATTGTGGCAAAAACACCCCACAATACGCATGGAATCCCTACAAGAATTAACAAAACAGTTCGATTCTATCTTCGAAATGATTACTAAAGTTATTAGTGGCTTTGCCGCAATGATTATTGTACTCGCCATTATTGTGATTTTGTCTTCAATCAATGCACTTGAAGATAAAGAAAAGAAAAAAAATAGTGTGATTATGAGCTTTGGTTTTTTAAAAAGGACGTGTTTGCAACTAAATATTATTGAATGGTTAATTACGGCATTAATCATTGCAACGGGGGCGATAACCGGTACTTACATTACTGGCATGTTAATTTATCAATCACAGTTCTCACTTCCTTATCAACCCAATTTTTTGATTTTATTCATTACGTTATCCATTATTTTGAGCACAGTAACGCTATTAGGTATATACGCCAGTCGTCATAGTTTAAAAAGTTCGGTGAAGCAGTTAATGGCCGATATTTAAGAAAAATAATGGCATCGTATTCAACAAAAGGTCTTGACCATTTAGGTTTGATTTCTGGCATAAACAAAGAGCTTGGTATTGCTAAGTTAATTGATAAGGCTCTTCCTCAGCAGAGTGATGATAAACTTATTTCTTACGTTCAACTTGTTGAAGCTATGATTTCAAACGGGCTTGGCTTTGTTGGGC
>QIJM01000334.1 GCA_003232445.1 Paraglaciecola arctica | reverse complement strand
ATGCACCTCAAGACGCTTCACCTGCTATGCCTGATATGGGCGGCATGGGCGGTGGCATGGGTGGCATGGGCGGTATGATGTAATTAATCAGAAATGATTATTGCATAGAAGCTCAAACTTCTCTGAAAAGCCCGAATAGCAATAATCGGGCTTTTTATTTATCCCTAATATTTAAACTTGAAACCGATCTTCTGCACCACGTTTAAGAATAAATCTGCTGATATTCACTACCCAGACAATCGATGATGATTGGTTGTCGTTCTTTGAGGTTAACCACTAGCTCTTCCCTTCACAACATCTCAGCGTAAACTTACCGTCATTGATTTTAAGGAGCCCGTATCAATGCTAAAACCAGACGTAGCTGTGAACCAGCAACTTATCACCGAACAGCCAAGCAGTGGTTTGAGCATTAAACAATATTGCCTACACAAACAGATCACCATTTCCGGTTTTTATCTGTGGCGTAAAAAAATTATGTCAGCCTAAATTGGCGCTGAACAATGCCCAATTACAGTGCTTGATTGACGGTATTTACTGGCAAAAAGACAAACAAAACAGGCAACTTAACTGACTGATTTTGTTATAATTCAGGTCATGAAAGCGGCAACTAAAACAACCTCTCAAACAGCGCTAATCACTGCGTTAACAGAGCAGGTGGCACAATTAAAAAACCGCCAGAACCACTCACAACTTATGTAGGGCGTTACTCAGCGCAAAACTATTGACAGTGTTGCGCAACACGCTACAATGGCCAAATGATCAAGTCATTCAAACACAAAGGCCTTAAAAAGTTCTTCGAGTCTGGTAATACCAAAGGCATCCAAGCAGATCACACTAATAAACTTAGGATGCAACTCGCTGCTCTTGATACTGCTACAAATATTGAAGACATCGACATCCCAGGATATAAACTGCACAAGCTTCAAGGCAATCAAAAAGGGCGTTGGTCTATATCTGTGAATGGCAATTGGAGAGTTACTTTTGATTTTTCTGAAAGTAATGTTTACATCGTTAACTATGAGGACTATCACTAATGACTATGCATAATCCCCCTCATCCAGGTGAGTTTATTAAAGCAACTTATATGGAACCTTTTGGTTTGAGTTGTCGCTATCTTGCAAAAAACTTAGATGTTGCTGCTTCAACTCTAAATAGACTTATTAAAGCCCAAAGCGGCATTAGTCCTGAGATGGCTTTACGTTTATCTAAAGCTTTAGGTCGTGCACCTGAAAGCTGGTTAGCCATGCAAGATAATTACGACTTGTGGCAAGCTAGAAAATTAGTAAAACTTGGTTCAGTCCATAAACTCGACTTAAGCGCTGCGTAACCAATACATGATGTGGATAGTTTTTCCGTTGCACTTCAAAACTACAACTTATGTAAGGCGTTATACCCATTAATTAACTGAGAGAGCATTTTGGACATTGACTCTGTAAAAAAACATCTGCAAGAATAATGGGTAGTTGTCCGTGTTTCGGGCACGGTTAGGTTGCTTGGGTAAGTAACTCGATGAATTTATTGGGTTATTGAGTTTATGCGCAGCGTAGCAGAATTTTCGCTTTGCCCATGCCGCAGGGTCAGAAATGATGATGAGCAGTTCTTGATAATAGCCTGAGTTGTTTACAAACCCGTATGATATTGACTGACTGTTGACTCGGTTACCATAGCGTTTAGAGCCATTTCCACCTTTGAATCACCAGCCAACAATTGTTCGAATTGGCTAATTAATGCCACTTTGTCGGGTGAGGATTTATCACCGGCTCCAATGTTGGTTAAATCAATTAAAAAACCGTCAAATAAATCAGCCAGATCATGGATCACCTGCATGTTTAAAAACTGATCCTGATTATAGATACTTGGGTAACCTGCTTTTTGTTTATCAATCGCAAATGACACACCTTTAAGGTTGGTAATGCTGGTTGATTTATCACATGACAACATACAGCCATTATCTATTCGTGGTTTTTCACAACCCACACTTTGTTGGAAGAAACACTGTCTGCTGGTCATTAACAAGATGGGATGATAGATACTGTAAAACAATTTGAAATTTGCAGGGCGGGCAATGTTTTTCATTTGTTGCTGATTGAGCTCGTTGGAAATAAAAGCGCCACTGCAATCAAATTCTTCTTTCATCGCCATTAAGGCATAGGAGTTGGTGGTATTTAAAAAGGGACCCGCTATCCATTTAATCCCCAATTGATTGGCTCTGTAAGCGATGCCTGTATTGTTAGTGACAATTAATGGTGGCGCGACTTGTTCTAAAATATTAATCGCAACATCATAATCTTTACCTATTAATACCGCAGGAAACCAGGGGATTAAACGCGGGTTTGCTGTTAAAAAATCGATATATTTAGTGCAATCACGTTTGTAGGCGTCGGGTAACTTAAAATAAATATCGGCAGTGGTGGTTTCGGTTAAATGAATGTCTGTCTCGTCGCTGATTAATATAGACAGTGTGGCCTGGGTATCGGTTTGGCTCTCAGCGCTCTTGGCATGTCTTTCTAGTGCAGGCAATGTCACTGCAGGTATTAGGGCCTTGGAACCATTCAATAAACGGGTAGCTTCATTTTTTAGTGAAGTTAGCTCGCTAAAAGGAACACTAAGTCCGGCTGACAAGTGGTGCAGATTAATTTTTTTAAGCACATATTCAGCATTGCCCAAACTTCTGAAACGTTTTTCAAGGGTAACTAGATCTATGCCGTTGTGTTCACTTTTGGTCAAAAGACTAGAGGACTGCAACACAAAATTTTTCTCTGCAGTCTGGGGTATATTAACCGCTGTAATTTGCTCTGTAGATAATTCTTTTGTGCTCACGGTCAGGCTTAATTGACTGCCTGCTTCGCCGGAAAAGCTTAAGGTCAAAGGTACTTTATCAATACTTAGATATTGGATTTTGTCTTTCACCGTGGCATTGATTTGATTTTTCTCTTGGTAAAGCGTTCGTTCTACTTCTTGTATTTGCACCACTGAAATAAGATTGTTGTCTGTAATGCCGCTGGTTTTAGTGATGGCATGATTTTTTGAGTTGTCTCGTGGATTATCAATAAACATCGACTGGTTTAAGTCGCCGCGTAAAAAGGCATTTGAGAAATCACGATTAAACACCTTATAAAGACGTTCGCCGTTTTCAAGCAACTGGCCAGTTTTAACAAATCCGTCTATTTGTTTACGAAAACTATCCACCACTGTATGCACATAACTCGCGCCTTTTATACGGCCCTCTATTTTAAAAGAGTGAACCCCTGCCTCTATCAACGCAGGCAAGTCAAAAAATGCTGAGTTATCTTTTATATTGAGGGGGAAATTATGCCCTGTTTCTGTGGTTTCATATTCTTCTCGGCAAGCTTGACTACAACGACCTCTATTACCTGAATTACCCACACTAGCTGAGGTTGAATAACACAAACCAGAAAAGGCCACACAGAGTGAACCATGCACAAACACTTCAGTTAAAATCTCGTGTTCGCGGCTCACTGCGGTTAATGCAGTTATTTCTTTTAGGTTTAGTTCCCTTGATAAATTAACTCTCGAAGCGCCTAGTTTCTTTAGAAAACCAATCTGACCTGCATTATGGGTGGTTAGCTGTGTTGATGCATGAATATCTAGGTTGGGGAAATGTTTTTTAATCAGATTAAACATACCAATATCTTGAACAATCACCCCATCTAGTGTGGTATTTACCAGCTTACTTAACAACTTAGCCAGAGTGGTAAATTCCCGCTCTAAAATCACAATATTTAAAGTGAGAAAAATTTGGCATTGATACTGGTGAGCAAGTCGAATCACTCCTACAAGTTCGTCAAAAGAAATGTTAGCCGCACGATTACGGGCATTAAAGGTATCTAAACCGCAATATACGGCATCGGCACCGGCAATAATGGCCGCTTTAATGGCATCGACATCACCGCCTGGGGCTAACAATTCAATTTTATGCTTCATGTATAGGTGAGTTATGCTTGGTTAATTTTAAAGCGCGGATGTTACCCGTATATTTAGCCAATGAATATCGCTACAGTAGATTATTCTGTGTAAACCTTTCGAACGATCCGTTTCAGAGCGTAAATATATAAAACAAATAGCGATAAATACAAAATATGCCACTCCCCATACTGTACTCATTACGAAACTGCCCGTATGCGATGCGAGCGAGAATTGCCATATTTAAAGCCCAGCAGCAGATCAGTTTGCGTGAGGTAGTGTTAAGCAATAAACCTACAGAAATGCTCATGGCTTCCGCCAAAGGCACAGTGCCAGTTTTAGTATTAGGCGACGAATTAGCGCCATCATTGGTGATTGAAGAAAGTTTAGAGATCATGTTGTGGGCCTTAGCAAAAAATGATCCTGACGATCTCCTCTATAAGCGTGCCCCCAGTGCATTGCCAAACATGCTCAAGTTAATCGCTCAATTTGATGAGGAATTTAAAGCCTGTTTAAACGCTTATAAATGCGCCAAACGATACCGTGAAAATAACATCACTGGATGTAGACAAGCTTGTGAGGTATACATACAAAACTTAGAAAATCGCTTGGCTACTACAGCTCAGCAGCCTTTTATTATGTCAGCCCAAGAAAGTTTGGCAGATATCGCGCTGTTACCCTTCATTCGTCAATTTGCCAAGGTAGAACGCCAATGGTACCTGCAGTCGCCTTATCCAAAGGTTAGGCAGTGGCTCAATCATTACCTGCAAAGTGCCATGTTTACAAAAGTGATGACCAAACATGCTTTGTGGTTGAAAAACAGTGAACAAAAATTAACAGGACAATAGTGATAACTCTGAGCACAAAGTGTCATAAGCAACGGTAAATTATGAAGGTGTTTTTAGTCGCTTGATACCAGTCGATGGTATTGTGTTTAAAGCTCACAATTGACACATAGCCGATATTCCAGTTTGAGCGATCTTCAGTCGTTATGGCTTTGAATCTGTAACTTCACGGTAGTCATGTTTTCCCTAAAGCAGCTCATTAGCGAACAATATTATTTCTTGTTGATTTTGTTCTAAATCTAATCCAGCTTAAATATCTTGCTAATCTGCTTTTGATTGACAACAATAATGAGATAACATTTATTTGTCTTATAAAATCCATGCCATCCAATATTTTACGTCAATATTTCCCCTTTTTTTCCAGTCATCGCTCAGAGCGTTGCGTGTATCTGGATAGCGCTGCTACCAGTCAAAAATTGCAGTCGGTTATCGATATTACTCAACAGTATTACCAAGAGCGCACGGTCAATGTGCATCGCTCTAGTCATCAGTTGGCGGCCAGTGTCACCGAACAATTTGAGCAATCACGCAAGAATATCCAACACTTTATTGGCGCTAAGAGCCACAAAGAAATTGTCTGGACCAAAGGTGCTACCGAAAGCATTAACCTTGTCGCTAGTGGGTTGGCTAAGAATGTATTTAAAACGGGTGATAGCATTTTAGTCTCAGCACTGGAGCATCACGCCAATATCGTGCCTTGGCAGCAAGTCGCACAAGCACTTAATCTGCAACTTGAGGTGATGCCAGTTGATGCCAAAGGTGTATTAAAGCTAGAAGAATCCTTACAATTGATTACCTCTAATACCGCTATGGTGGCCTTAGGTCATGTGTCTAATGCCCTAGGAAATATCAATCCAATTGAACTCATTATTGCCAAGGCAAAAGAAGTAGGGGCGTTAACCCTAATAGACGGTACGCAAGCTGTCAGTCATTTAGCTGTAAATGTTCAACAGTTAGATTGTGATTTTTATGTGTTTAGTGGGCATAAAATGTTTGGCCCTACTGGCATAGGGGTTTTATATGCTAAGTACGATTTACTTGAGCAATTGCCGCCTTATCAACTAGGTGGTGAAATGATTAAACAAGTCAGTTTCTCAGAAACCACCTTCCAACCACCGCCGCTAAAATTTGAAGCCGGTACGCCGAATATTGCAGGGGTGTTAGGTATAGGTGTTGCTAGTGAGTTTATTCAACTGCATAGAACTACGCTATTAGCGCTTGAGCACAATTTGTATCAACAATTGCTCGATACTTTGTCAGCTATCCCACAAGTTAGGTTATGGGGTGATAACGTTAACAGTATTTGTGTGCAGTCCTTTACCGTGCAAGGCGTCAGTCATTACGATTTAGCGGTGTTGTTAGATAAACACAATATTGCCGTCAGGGTAGGGCATCATTGCGCCATGCCTTTGATGGAGGCGCTTGGCATTGATGGTACAATTCGGGTGTCTTTGGCGGCTTATAATAATAGTGCTGACATTGATATCTTTGGTGCTGCGCTTACCGAATGTATTGCTTTGTTAAATGAATCTGTAAATCAAATGGCAACTGACAACACTCCGTTTGAGCATAAACAAACAAGGCTTGCGCCCATTGCAGAATCAATTAAACAGGCAAAAAGCTGGGATCAAACCTACAGACAACTGATGTTAGCGGGTAAAGGTTTAGCCAGACTGCAAGACCAATATAAAACAGATACAACAGCGGTGTATGGGTGTGAAAGTCAAGTGTGGATAAAGTGTTGTATAGATGAAGGGAAATTAGTGTTAGAGGGCGATTCGCCAAGTAAAATTGTTCGTGGTTTATTGGCGGTGATGTTTGAAGCCCTGTCAGGCAAAACAGTCAATCAAGTATTGGTCTTTAACTTAGCTGATTATTTAGAAGCATTACATTTGGGTAAACACCTAAGCCAATCCAGAGGCAATGGATTATCTGCTGTAGTCGATAAAATCATTGAATACTGCCAACATCAATCCCCAGATAAAGAGAGTTAGATGTCAACAAATAATCAAAAGGATCAGACGCGTTCGCCAGTTAGAAAAATTTTAGATGTGTTCGGGATCATTATACTGCTAACAGTTTTAGGCTATTACGGCAATCAAACCATTCAGACTTATCTGGGGCAACAAGCTATAGATGAAACAGGGTTAGAACTGCGCACCTTAGAGCAAGCCTTAGAGGTAGCCAAGAGTTCAAATAAGTTGGTTTTGGCAAATATGTCGGCTATTTGGTGCCCTGCTTGCCGTAAATTAGATAAACAAGTGTTCTCTGATGAACGAGTCAAAGCGAAACTTAATCAAGATTTTGTTTATGCTCGTATTGAGTACGGATCGCCAGAAGGTGAAGGTTTTATGCAAAACTACTCAGTTACTGGTTTTCCCACTTTGTTGATATTAAATGCAAAGGGTGAAAAATTAGTCCAGTTACCGATAAACTATGAGCCAGAACCTTTTTTGGCAACATTAGAAAAGGTAGTTGAGGCGAGTCCTTATACCAATCCATCCTAACAATTAGCCACTCAGCGAGATTTAAAGGCACCTAATCAAGGCGCTTGAATGAAAGAATAGTTGACCTATTT
>QIJM01000332.1 GCA_003232445.1 Paraglaciecola arctica | reverse complement strand
GGCAATAAGGAAAAGGTGCAGTTAGATGAGTTGCTTGTAGTGCATGATCAGGGGCAATTGCTAGCCAAGGGTAATGTGCAGTTAAATGGTAAGTATGAATATATATTTTCTGTAGATGCCAACGCTCAGTTGGTCGAACAAACACCATTAAAGCTAACATTGCGCTCTTCAGGCAACATTAACTCGCTATCTACACAAGCCGAGTTAATTGAGACAACTTTATCTGCTAAAACACAAACTGGTACTTCTCAAGTCAAGCCTTTAAAATTGGCAGTAGACTTCACTGCACAACCTTCCAAAGCGACCTTGCCTGTTAAAATAAGGTTAGATTGGAGTCACTTGACATGGCCTTTAGCAGAGCCAGAGTTTAATTCCGAGACGGGTGTGATTGACATTAACGGTGATTTACAAGCACTAAAAGTGACTATTCAGACTGTGTTAGCGGGGCAGAATGTGCCAGATAGCAAAATTAACCTCCGCGCTATCGCTGCATTAACCGCACAGAATAAAAGCGTCGAGCTGAATGAGTTTTTGTTAGAAACTTTAGGGGGGCAAGTGTTGAGTCAGGGCAAGTTAACCTTTTCTGACCATATCAATTGGCAAGGCAGCTTTACTATGAGTCACCTTGACCCAAGTGTTTTTTGGCCTGAATGGGTGGCTGATATCAATGGCGAGGTATCGACTCAGGCCAATAATAGCCAAGGTATTTGGAAAGCTAAATTAAATAAGTTAGACATCAACGGACAGTGGCAAGGTTATCCGTTAAGTGCGTCAGGAAATGTCGACTTTCATCAACACAACGGGCTGCAACTGCAAGCTTTATCGTTAAAAAATGCCGATAATACCTTGTTATTAGACGGTGGCGTATCTAAACAACAAGAGCTTGATATTACGTTTATGCTGGATGCAGTAGACTTATCTAATACGTTTCCACAACTTGGCGGCACACTAAATTTAGCGGGGAATGTAAGCGGTAGCTTTGAGCAGCCAGAAGTCAGTTATGAACTATCAGGTAGTAATTTATTGATTTCAGAGGTGTTTGTTCAACAAGCAGCGGGTAAGGGCAGTATCAAGTGGAACAAGCAAAAACCGGTCGATTTAAATCTAGCGTTAACGGGTATTCAAGGAGTGAATAACCAAGTGGATAGCGCACAGATAGTATTAATTGGTGATGCCAGCGATCACCAATTAGATTTAACCACCAGCGGACAAAGCACCAGCGTTAATGTGAGTATTCAAGGACAGCTGAATCAAACGTCTTGGCAAGGTAACTGGTTATCTGGCGACATTGCATCGTCTTATGCTAGTTTAACCTTACTCGAACCATTTAAAATTGAGGCCGATTGGGCCAAACAGCAATACATTATTGCTCCTCATTGCTGGCGTCACACCGATAACGAACTGTGTATTAAACAGGCCGAGTTTAAGCAAAATACGGCTGTTTGGGATGTGTCTCTTAAAGAGTTTGATGTACTTTCAGTGGTTCGCCGCTGGGTGCCGGGAATACCTGAAATTAAAACTAAGAGTCGCTTAAATTTAGATATGACAGGTGACTGGGATATACAACAGCTACCTAATGCAAAATTAAGTGCTAGTTTAAGCGCAGGGGATTGGGTATTTAGCGATCAGAACAACCTTCAACTGACATTAGACGAAACCTTAATTGAAGCACAGATTAGCCAAAAAAACATTTTGGCTAATATTAATTTGTCTGGTAATAAATTGGGCACCTTGAGTGCCAATTTAGAGGGGCAGTCGGGTGTGTATGCCGATCCGCTATCCAGACCAATACAAGGTAAGTTACTCATTGAGCGTTTTGACTTAGCCGCGTTTAAAGCGTTAGTCCCACAATTAGATGTATTACAAGGCATTATAAATGGTCAAGCACAAATTGACGGTACACTCGGTAACCCACTGCTGACTGGCGAATTAACGCTAGCCAACGGTGCGCTAAAAGATGAATCATTGCCTGTGGCACTGAGTGCTATTGAACAAAGTATCAGTTTAAAAGGGCAAAGCGCTAATTTTAAAGGCAGTTATAGGTTAGGCAAAGGTCAAGGTGAAATGGGTGGTGATATTGCTTGGATGCCAACGCTTAAAGGTAATTTACACATATCAGGTGAAGAGTTGGAATTTGATTACCAAAGTATGATCAAAGCTAAGGTCAGCCCAAATATCAACCTCATGTTTGAACCCAATAACCTAGAGATAAACGGTGAAGTGACCATCCCATATGCACGAGTCAAAGTGCGTGAATTACCTAAGGGCTCCATCTCGCCATCAAAAGATGTGATTTTAGTAGAAAAACAAGCTGAATTAGACGCATCCCAACAAAGACTGGCACTCAATATATTGTTAAAAATCGATCCGTTACGCCGCCACGAAGTTAAATTAGATGCGTTTGGCTTAACAACCGATTTGCAAGGTGAGCTGCGATTACAAAACAATAAAACGGAAATATTTGGCAATGGCGAAGTGCAACTGGTTAATGGCCGCTATCGGGCTTATGGTCAAAACCTAATTATTCGTAAAGGGGATATTCTATTCACTAGCTCCTTAGATAGGCCATTTTTAAATATCGAGGCAGTGCGGGATCCTGATTTAACCTCGGACGGTGTGATTGCAGGACTTAGGGTAGAAGGCGTTGCACAAAACCCAACCATTAGCGTATTTTCTGAGCCTGTTATGGAGCAACAACAAATTTTGTCCTACATGTTAACCGGACAAGGTTTAGGCGAGTCAAGCGGCGACAGCCAAAACACTATTTTAGCCAATGCTTTATTGTCGTTGGGTTTAGGGCAAAGTGAAAACCTGATCAGCAAAGTGGGTAATAAATTGGGTTTTGAAGACGTGAATATAGATACGTCGGGTCAAGGTGAAGATACTCTGTTATCTTTAACTGGAACCATAGCTCCCGGAGTTCAGTTACGTTATGGAGTAGGGGTATTTGATTCCCCTTCAGAAGTCGCCATTCGTTACGAATTAATCCCCCAATTATATATTGAGGCGGTAAGTGGGGTCAGTAATGCGATTGATATTTACTATCAATTTAGTATTGAGGGTAGCCAAAATAAGCAAGCGAAAGATGACTAACCTAGTTTTATTGGGTTACCACAAGATCAAATGCTATGTTTGACTCTTTAGCCTATGCCTTAGACGTAACATTGCCTATTAGCCTGATCATTGGTTTGGGTATTTTGTTAAAACGTATAGGCTGGATAACCGATGAGTTTGCTAAAACAGGCTCAGACCTAGTATTTAACCTTACTTTACCCTGCTTGCTGTTTGTCAACATTGCTACCACTAATCTGACTGATCATTTTCCTACCTTTTTGATTGTTTTTGCAGGCAGTGTGATGACGGCGGCGTTTATCATTTTCCATTTGATGGCTTACGGTATTGCTAACAAACTGGCTAGAGGGGCGTTTGTACAAGGAGCCTGTCGGGGAAACATGGCTATCATAGGTTTGGCTCTGTCAGTCAATGCGTTTGGTGAGTCGGCCTTGGCTATCGCTTCGATGTATTTAGCCGTGCTGGTGGTGCCATTAAACATCTTTTCTATCTTGACCTTGTACTATCATCAAGAAAAAACGCCAAGCGTTAAAGAGGTGGCACGCAGTGTGTTAACCAACCCTTTAGCCATTGCTATTTCGCTGGCGATAGTGGTGGCTTTGTTGCCTATTCAAGTACCTAAGTTGATGATAGACACAGGTAATTATCTCGCTCAAATGACCTTGCCTTTGGCATTATTGTGTGTGGGAGCCACCATTCGTTGGCAAGAATTTCGCTCTTCAAGCATCTTGTATTGGGCAATAAGCAGTAAAATTGTGTTTATTCCCGCTGTGGCCACGGCTTTGGGTTTTTATTTTGGATTAAGAGGCGAGCAACTTGGCGTACTCTTTATGATGACAGCTGCACCCACAGCGGCTGCAGCGTATCCAATGGTGAGAAGTATTGGCGGCGATTACCATTTAACTGCGGCTATTATTGCTGGTAGCACGCTGATGTCGATTGTTAGCTCTACGATAGGTCTGTTTTTGTTGCGTGAGATGCAATGGGTATAAACAGCAACGCTCTAATGAGAGTCATATCTGGACTAAAGCTTGCTAATCATTGCTAATATTACAGACGTAGGAAAGGGTATTTTAGCTGACGCGAGCAAAAATTTGATGGCTTGCTCTTCATTTTCCTCAGCTAACGGCTAACCAACCACGGGCTATTTGCACTGCATAGCGTATTACTCATCAAACACTTCTTTACCTATTTGCAAGGTTCTGGTGGCTAGTTGCACTTCTTTTAAAAAGGTCAGTAGAGCAAAGATCAGCAAAAACAATGCAACAATAAATAGTGTGACTATGACTTCGCTTAAATTGAAGAGCCAAAAATCGCCTAAAAATAAAAATACCACCACGGTACATACAAAAAGCGCAGATGCAGTGCACAAGCCGATAGAGCGGTTGATAAGTTTGATCCTACGCCATAGGTTTTTTAACTCGTTTTCCGACTGCTCAAGAAATTTAGGGTTTTTAATAGTGTGGACACGACGCTCTATGATCCTTGCACGGTCAACTATTCTGCCTAAACGTCCAGACATGACGTTTAAAAAACCCGCAATACCGGTCAACATAAAAATGGGAGCCACAACAATTTGTATCGTTTGGGCTAAATCGGTAACAGTCGCGTCCATCATCATTGTCCTTTTTTAAGTTACTTCAACGTCGTCTTCATCATCCACTTTTACTGCCCATAAATCATATTCGTCGCTGTGAATGATTTGCGCCCAGATAATATCGCCCGGCTGTACATCAAATTCGTCGGTTAGGTGCACGTTACCATCAATTTCAGGCGCATCGGCATAACATCTGCCCACCGCACCTTCTGGCGTCACTTCATCAATAATGACTTGGTATTCTAAACCAATTTTAGCATGTAACTTAGCCGTGCTGATTTCAGATTGTTTTTGCATAAAGCGGTCATAACGTTGTTGTTTTATGTCTTCGCTCAGTGGGTCAGGTAAGTCATTGGCTTTTGCGCCATCAACATCTGAATATTTAAAACAACCTACACGATCAAGCTGCGCTTCATCTAAAAAATCTAACAATATTTGAAAGTCATCTTCGGTTTCACCCGGGAAACCCACAATAAAGGTAGAACGAATAACGATATTTGGGCACACCTCACGCCACGCTTTGATACGCTCCATAGTGCGCTCGGCAGCGGCAGGGCGTTTCATCAGTTTTAAAATGCGTGGGCTGGCATGTTGAAAAGGGATATCTAAATAAGGCAGAATTTTACCTTCAGCCATCAACGGCATAATTTTATCCACCGAAGGGTAGGGGTAGACATAATGCAAGCGCACCCAAATACCCATTTCGCCGAGCTTCTCGCAAAGTGATTTCATATCGGTTTTAACTGGCATGCCATCCCAAAAGTCGGTTTTATTTTTTACGTCTACACCATAAGCACTGGTATCTTGAGAAATCACCAATAACTCTTTAACTCCTGCATTTTTAAGCCTTTTGGCTTCGTCCAAAATACTGCCTATTGGCCGGCTAACTAAATCACCGCGCATAGAAGGGATAATACAAAAAGTACATCTGTGATTACAGCCTTCAGATATTTTCAGATAGGCATAATGGCGAGGCGTAAGTTTAACCCCAATATCCGGGACTAGATTCAAATAAGGGTTATGTTCAGGCTGAGGTAAATGTTCATGTACCTGACTCACTACCTCTTCGTAAGCATGAGGGCCGGTAATCGCCAAAACATTAGGGTGAACTTCACGTATTTCATCTTCTTTAATACCCAAACAACCGGTGACTATCACTTTGCCATTTTCGGCCAGCGCTTCACCAATGGTATCTAACGATTCTTGAATAGCCGAATCGATAAACCCGCAAGTGTTTACAATCACTAAATCTGAATCGTTATAGGTAGGCACTACGTCGTAACCTTCAGTACGTAACTGTGTCAAAATACGCTCTGAGTCCACTAAATTTTTAGGGCAGCCGAGACTCACGAACCCTATCTTTGCAGCGCGTTTTGAGTCTTGCTTGAGTGTATTTGATGCTTGAAGTTGTTTTTCAATGATTTTTACTGGTGTTTCAAGCGTTGTTGTTTGTTTTGGGTCGAATTGTTTGACGGACATAGTGGTTTACTTGTTTTAGTGCTGATTTATATGGTTGATATTATATAGGAATGTTGGTTGGCGTGGAATTGCTTGTTTATTTTGGGTGGGTTGTTATATAAATGTAAACAAACACAGTGACTTATAGTTGAACAAGTGTCAGATTATTTTACACTATTGAATTTAGTGATTTATTGATTGTTGCTATCACACTGAAAAAAAACACTTTTATTATTTTGGTATGATTATCGCATAGTGCTGAACAATAATAATTTTGTTTAACACATCACTACTCCGCAGTAATTGTTCACATTGAGCAAATAGTTTGGATAGGGATAAAAAGGATTCTACAATGAATTTCAAAAAATTAAGTGCCGCTTTGGTTGGTATAGTTATGGCTGTTAGTTTTAATGCTAATGCTGGTTTAATTTTTACATTCTTAGAAAATGGAGGAGATGTGACAATGACTTCATCTGGCTCTATCGATACAAGTGGCTTGGTTTTAGGGGCAACTTCTGGTTGGAGCAGCACAGGAATTGAAGAAAATACTAACTTCGATATTTTGGGGGGCACATCTTTTGGTTTAATAAATAATTCTTTTGGTTTTAATGCTGGGACTGATTTTTCACAATGGGCAAGTGCAACAGGTCCGTGGACTAGTAGTTTTTTCCCTTTTTCAGTTGTAAGCGGTTCAAAATCTTTTGCTACATATATTCGTAATGGGATTCAAAACCCTGGCCTTGGAATTGTTTCCTCAGATCTAAACGGATCTATTTGGACGACAGATCAAAACTGGTTGGCTACAGCACAGTCTTTTAACTCACTAGGAATGATAACAGGTACATACACTGTAATAGATGCCGTTTCCTCTGAATTTATTACCATCCAAATTGGTCAAACGACTTCAGTCCCAGTCCCAGAGCCATCCACTCTCGCCATATTCGGATTAGCACTTATGGGTTTAGCATCACGCAGATTCAAAAAACAGTAAACTACTGCTACACCTAACATAAAGCACCATTCACAACGGTGCTTTTTTATTGCGTGTAAAATAACCTGACACATCAACCAAGCAAAACCATTTTAAACACCCAAACACTTTCAATCATAATCAATGGTTGCCGACTAAAACAACCAACAATTCGGTTGCCCAAACCATTCACCCGAGCGTTTAATACACTTATTGTGTCATTCAATAAGGCAGTAGATGAAAACACTTAACA
>QIJM01000543.1 GCA_003232445.1 Paraglaciecola arctica | reverse complement strand
ACTTGACACTAGGGGTATGCTCCTGAAAAAACATTTTTCATTTCGAGTCAATCCCGATAATTACCGGGAGGGGAACTAAACTACCATCTGCTAAAGACCGATGGGTTTGGGTTCGCCTAAAGGCGACTAAAGTTCAACCAATTCCCCTATCGCTTTACGTTTTTTCGTATGGCGTATGGCGTATGGCGTATGCAAAAATACTAAAGTCTTCGCCCCCGCCTGCCCTCCTACGGCGGGTAAACTGGCGAGGCAGGTAAAGGCGAGGGGTTTTCCCCAGAAGGATACATTAATCCCTCACTAAAATTTGGGCTAAATAGTATCTATTTTTTTACGCCTTCCCATTTTTTTATGCTCGGTCGGGGTCGATCCTGTTAGCTGCTTAAATTGTCGTGATAAATGTTGTGGACTGCTATAACCCAGTTCATAAGAAATCTGACTTAGGGTAAGTTCATTATAGAACAGTAGTTCTTTGGCCCGTTCAATTCTTTGCGCTATGGTAAAATGTTCGATCGTTTTGCCTTCTACCTCAGAAAACAACTTGCTCAAGTACGAGTACCCCATTCCCATGTTCGAACTTATGAAATCTGAAAAATTTTGATCGGGAGGTTTTTCTTTTTGACTATGTATACTTTCGATTATCAATGATTTGATTTGATTGACAACTATTGTTTCAGAATCCTCTATCAATTCAAAACCTTCTTTTTTTAAAATGCCCCTAAGATTTTCTTTCGTTACTTCAGAGACCACATGGGGAAACCTTATAAAACCAAGGTCAACACTTGAAAATTCAATATCATTTTTCAACAATTCATTTTTGACCACTTTGATACAGCGGTCACAAACCATGTTTTTTACTGCTATTCTCAAACTGTTCCGTTCCACTTTTAGAGCGAGTCAATTACTTTTTTCAATCGTGATTCAATATCGGTCGCTACTTCGCCCAGTGTATCGTTCTCGATCATTCCCATGGCCACAGATGGTTTGATGGCGGAGACGTAGACCTCGTTGTCTTTTTGATAAACGATTACATTACAAGGCAGCATAAGCCCTATTTCAATTTCTGATTGAATAGATTGATAGGCACTTGGCGGATGACAGGCTCCTAAAATGGTATAGTTTTCCATATCAACATCGATCTTGTTCTTGAGCGTGCTTTTAATGTCAATCTCAGTGAGGACACCAAAACCTTCTTTTTTTAGTTCTTGTTTGGTGTTTTCAATTGCTTCTTCAAAAGCAACACCTACTTTCTTCCTGTAACCATAATCTGAATTCCCCATAACCTCTATTTTAATTTATTAATAGTTCTCTTATCGATCTAATTTTACCTTTAGTGGGTTCAAAACCTTGAACCATATCATGTTTATCGTTTAATGCCATCTCTCAACTCGGTCAGCCACTCCTCCAAAAGTTGTTTGTCTTTTTCTGAAAGTTTTGCATCTTTATGCATTAATGTATACGATGTCAATGGCATTTCATCATCCCTGATTTGACTCATTATCGATTTCAATTTCGAAGTTGCCGAACTCACTGAAATTAAGCTCTTCCTTTGCCTCGTTGATATGCCCTTCCATAAACCAGGCAACAGGTTGTATTTTATTGTACCACGGATAGTCGGTATTGTTGCTGTGGCAATCATAACACGATGTTTTCAACAGGCTTTCAATATTTTTTGGGGCATTATATATTGTCATGAAATCACTTGTCGGGACCTCAGTACTTTGATTGTAATTTTTTGGAACGAATTGAATGCCAACAAATATCACAATGAACAAAAGACCTATCTTTTTGATGTGCTTTTTCATAATACTACTTCTAAAGAAAAGACCTATCAGGTTTTTAAAACCTGATAGGTCGGTCTGACTACTAATTGATCTGCCTTTTCACGCTACCACATTTCATCATTTTTGCCCCGAAATACGGATTTTTGATCTCTTCGACCTCGCTTAACCAATACGCTCCTTTGTTGTTGTTCGCCATGGGGCAGAAATCATGGTACAATGTTTTTTCAGTGCCCAATAAGGCAATCAAATCGTTAACATCTGTACTTAATGTTTCAAAATGTTCTCTTTGATGAGCGATATCACTTTTTACAATATGTTCTGCGTGCTCTTTTGCACTTTCGAGAATCTCCATATATTCTTTGTGGGTCTCACCTTCAAGAGTGGTCATATCAAATTTGGAAAAGGCCGCGACCATTGCAGTTCCCCCTTTTGCAGTTGCCGAGTTGTCATCTGCTACCAAACCATTTTTGATTTGGATGTACGCATCGATAATCGGTGTTGTTGCCGCATTTTTTTGAGTGCTTTCGGTCACATTTCTTTCTTCTGCAGAAGTACTGTCATGATGCCCATCGCTATTATCGTGGTTCATTTCGGTATGCTGCCCTTCACTAGGAGTTTCCGCTTTCTTGTTGTCCTTGCAAGACATTGTTGTTAGGGCTACGAATGTAATTGCCGCTATTCCCATTGTTCTTTTTAGATTCTTCATTGCTTTTTGTTTTAATGTTTATTTAGATTAATTGTTCTCTTCTTTTAGCATTTTACAAAGGCTTTAGTTACCAGTTAAGATAATAAATACTCAATACGTGGCTTTTACCTCCCCACAGCTGAGCATTGCTTTTCCGAAAAACGGGTTTTTGATCTCTTTCTCATAGCTTAACCAAAAGCCGCCTTTGTTTTTATCGGCCATAGGGCAAAATTCCAAATACAGGGGTTGTTTATTCTCGGTTTCAACACCTAGGATTTCGACCGCATCCGATAATTTTTTCCCCAATATCAAGAAGGCTTCTCTTTGCATACCTATTTCTTGGGAGTTTTGAATGCTGGTCGAAGCTTTCTTTAATGGTTTTAGCGAATTCATCCATACATTATGGGCATCGCCAAGTAACAGTGACATATCAACCCCGCCCAGGGCTTTTTTTACATTTTGCGCTTCTTTTTGTGCCCTGTTCGTATTGTCGTCGACCAACGCATTTTTCAATCGAATATATTCTGCTACTACCTTGCCCAGTTGTTTTTTAAAGGTCGCATCGATCTTTGATTTGTCGATCATTACCATAGTGCCCATATCCTCACTTTTATCATTTTTTACTTCAGCTCCACTATCATCGCCCATATCCATACCTGCATGTCCTCCGGTACTCACTTTGCCCCCTTCGGGGTTCATCATGCTTTTTTGCCCTATTAATTGAGCAGAGGCATCAATTCTAAACACGCCGTTGGTCGCTACGATCTCATCTTCTTCCAATCCGTTTTTTACGATGTAGAAATCACCTAGATCCTCCCCTAGAATAATTTCCCTGTACACAAACGAAATGGTTTTTTCATGGGGCACCTGTACATAGACAACAGCCCTTTTGCCTGTCCATAAAACTGCTGATTTCGGAATGACCAAGGCATTTTTCGCGTTTTTCAATATAGCTTTTAGAATACCTGTAGCATACATCTCAGGGAGTAGTTTTTTAGCTGAATTATTTACCTCTACCCTCACTTTCGCCACTCTGGTGTCAGATGAGACGAACGGATCGACATAAGTTACTTTTCCTTTAAACTCAGTGCCCGGCAGTGCCTGTACGGTAAAATCTACTTTGTCACCGACGCGAATCCAAGGGATGTCGGATTCATAGGCCTCGAACATTACCCAGACCGAATTCAGATTGGCGATTTCAAATAGATTGCTGCCGGCCTCTACATAATTGCCCAGTTCAACATTGCGTTTCATAACATAGCCCGAGTAATCGGAATAAATATCCAATTGCTCATGTACTTTTTCTGATTTCTCTATGGCATCGATCTGCTTGTCGGAGAGTTTCCATAATTTTAATTTGTTGCGCGTTGCAGTATATAATTGCGGATAAATATCTCTAGACTTAATAGCCTCGAACAATTCTTTTTGTGCCGAGATAAGATCGGGAGAATATATACGTACAATTCGTTGCCCCCTTGCTACTTTTTCTCCCGTAAAATTGATATATAAACGTTCAATTCTTCCCGGTAGATGTGATACCTGTGAATACAATCTTCGTTCATCGGGCTTTACCCTGCCCAGCAATCGAATTTCTTTATTGGCATTGGCTTTGCTTACGACCGAAGTTTGGATATTTGCCAATTGAATAGCTTCTTGGGTCATCACGATCTCATTGGAAGCAATGGTCTCTTCACTACTTCCCGACACTTCCAACGGAATCAGTTCCATACCACAAATGGGGCAATTTCCAGGTTTGTTCATTTTAATCTGGGGATGCATGGAGCAGGTCCATACTCCGGTTTCTTTCTCTTGAACGTAATTGTGTTCTTCTTGACTCTGTGCGTCTGAGCCGCCTCCTGAAAATACATTCCCTAAAATGATTCCTAAAACGAGTATGCCGGCTCCTATGATATATTTTTTATACTTTTTCATTTTTGTTTTGTTTTTTAGACCTGACAGGTCTTTGTCTTTTGATTTTATTATTTCCCTAACAGATAATCGATAAATGCGATGGCCGCATTTTTATCGGTCAATGCTTTTTGATATTCCAGTTCATATTTCAACAATTGCCTTTCAATACGCAATACCTCTTCAAAATCTTTTGAATCGGTCGAGTACGAAACAATTAAAACATCCAATACTTTTTTGGCGATTTCCGACTGTTTCTTGTTCAACTCGATTCGTCTGTCACCATCACTAAAATTTTTATGGGCATTTTCATATACCGTGCTCAAGGCATTCTTTTTGTCCTGCTTTCTAGAAGTTTCCGCTTCCTGAAAATATTGGGCCTCTTTGATCAAGGCCTTATATTTTTTTCTGAACAAAGGTATCTTGACCCCGACCGAAGGAAACAAAATAGCGTCTTTGCCATTATCGGAAAATGTAGATCCCGCATTCTCACTGACAATGGTATAACCGAGCCCTATATTAAATTTGGGCAGGCCTTCTTTTTTGGCAACGACTTCTTGATTTAAAAAAGCGTTCAACTTATGGTCTATACTTTTCAATTCGTGATTTGAACTGTAAATTGAATCCAGCATAGTTTGTTTATCAAAGGTCAGCTCGTCTTGCCATAACGTATCGGGAACATGGATACTTTCAGCAACTTCCCTGTTCAATAAATTATTGAAATTCACTTGTAAAGCCTCTTTGGTATCCACAAATAAGGCCAACTGGTTTTCCAGATCGTTCAATTCGAGCTCTACCCTTAGCGCATCGACGATCGATGCTTTGCCCGCTTCGATCTTTACCAGGGAGAGCCTTTTGAAAACGTTGAGAATCTCCATATTGCCTTGGGTGATCTCAATGGCCTTCTCAATGAAATAATAATTGTAATAGGTTGTCTTTACTTCAAAGAAAAGATTGGATTTCCTGTTTTCAAATTGCTCGAATTTTGCTTTTGCCATTTCGGTGGCAACATCTTCCTTTGCGGTCAACAGACCGAACCAAGGAAAGCTCTGTGCTAGATTAAATCTCCAGTTTTGCGGTCCTACCCGTGTTTCAACGGGTTGTGCAAAATAGGCAAATGCAAATTGCGGATCGGGCAGGGCACCTACCTGGGGTACTTTTTCCATTGCCGCCATATACTCATTGAACGTGGCTTTTAACCCGGGATTATTTTCTGCTGCTATCTTTAAGTATTCGTCTAGATTTCCTTTTGTTTCCTGTGCAGCTCCGAATAATGAGATCATCAAGAAAATACTTAGGATTTTGATTTTGTTCTTCATGATACTATTTGTTTTCAATTTTCAGATCCTCATTTGCAAAATGCAATGAACCCTTTAACTCTCTTTCTTTCCACATGCTGTATAGTACGGGCACCACGAACATGGTCATTACCTGTAACAGCATTCCACCAAAAGTTGGTATCGCCATTGGTATTACCACATCTGCACCTTTGCCCGTTGCCGTTAAGACCGGTATTAGGGCGATAATGGCAGTAGCGGCGGTCATCATTGCCGGACGAACCCTTTTAGAACCTGCGTGCAAGACCGAGGTGCGGATTTCCTCTATTGTTTTTGGTTTTTCCTTGTCAAAAACCTGGGTCAAATAGGTCCCCATGATTACACCATCATCGGTAGCAATGCCGAATAAAGCGATAAACCCTACCCATACGGCGACACTCAGATTTATGGTGCGCAGCTGAAAGAGGTCTCGCATATCAACACCGGCAGCACTAAAGTTCAAGAACCAGCCTTGCCCATATAACCAGATCATGATGAAACCACCGGCGAAGGCCACAAATATTCCCGAAAATATCATTAACGAGGGTATCAATGATTTGAACTGAAAATACAAGATCAACAAAATCAATATTAACGAGATGGGTACAACGACCATCAACCGTTTTGATGCCCTGATCTGATTTTCATAATTACCCGTAAAACGATAAGTAACACCGTCAGGTAGTTTGAATTCACCGCTATCTATTTTCTCTTGGATAACCGCTTGCGCGTCTTCGACCACATTGGTCTCTGCATTGCCCGCTTTCATGTCAAAGATCACATACCCAGTCAAGAAGGTATCCTCACTTTTAATTACTTGGGGTCCCCTGACATATTCGATCGTTGCCAACTCCCTTAGCTCTACTTGAACACCTGCGGGTGTGGGGATCAAAATCTTTTTTATATCATCGGGGTTATCCCTGAATTCCCTGGCATAACGAACCCGAACGGGAAAACGTTCCCTACCTTCGACCGTGGTCGTCAATTGTTTCCCCCCTATGGCAACCGATAATTGCGTTTGCATATCTTTAATGGTCAATCCGTAACGGGACATGGCCTCTCTGTTGAGTTTTATTTCCAGATAAGGCTTCCCTACCACTCTGTCCGCAAAAACGGTTGCAGGTTCTACGCTGGGCACTTCTTTTAAAATGCTCTCCAGTTCGTACCCTACCTTTTCGATCACTTCAAGGGTGGGCCCGAAAACCTTAATGCCCATGGGTGCCCGCATTCCCGTGGCCAGCATGATCAAACGGGTTTGTATAGGCTGTAACTTTGGTGCCGATGTGAGCCCGGGAAATTTGGAATGCTTTACGATTTCTTTCCATATATCATATTTCTTTCCATATATCATCGGGTTTTTTGATTTTTTGGCGCCACTGTCTAAAGTTTTCCCCATCTTCATCGACTATGAGTTCTGCTTCGGTTATTTTTCTAAAGTCGTCTTCGCCATATTTATAGGTAGAACCGTCTTTTAAGACAAATGCCTCGTCGTCATCGACCTCGAATCTGACCCTATGCCCATCTTCGTCCAATATATATTCAGGTAAATAATTTATCGTATTTTCAAACATCGAGGTCGGTGCCGGATCCAACGCTGAGTTTACACGCCCCCATTTTCCAACGGAAGACGCTACTTCGGGTATGGAATTCAAATGTTTATTGATACTTGCAATGACCTCCATGTTTTCGGTAATACCCGAGTGGGGCATTGTAGTGGGCATTAACAAGAACGACCCTTCATTGAGAGCGGGCATAAACTCATTGCCCAGACCGGGAAGATTTTCATCTAAACTGTTCCAGACTATATTGTCTTTTGCAAAATCCGGGACAAACCCAAAGATTTTACCAAAGCCCAACCATATCATGGCACCAAAGAAAACCACAAGGATCGGAATGGCCAAAAATTTCCATTTGTTATCCAAACACCAAATCAAAATTTGTTTATAAAAATATACGATGGCCATAAGGGTGCCTAAAACCACACCTATTACAATAATCACAAAAATAAAGTTGACAAAGGTCGAGTTTGAAGCGCCCAATGGCATCCATTCGATTGTTAAAAAATAGACCAGTATTATTATGGTAATGGCTATATTGATATAATTGGCCAATTCTGCCGAATATGGCAATTTTATTTTCCCTTTAAATAGACTTCGTTCAGGAACCTGGGTCAATAAATTATTTAGCCCAAAAGCGATCAATGCCAAAGCGATAACACTGCCATAGGCTATTAGAAAAACGATTCCAAAACCGATCAATAAAGCGTTGAATACCCTACTCGCCCTGTTTTTGTCGAGCCTAAAGGAAAACAGGACCCTTGCAAGGGCGGGAATGAACATAATACCTATGAACAGAGCAGAGATCAATGCAAATGTCTTGGTAAACGCCAAGGGCCTGAACAATTTTCCTTCAGAGGCCTGCATCGCAAAAACAGGTAAGAAACTTACAACAGTAGTGGCTAGTGCGGTAATGATAGCGGAAGCCACTTCAATAGTTCCAACATAGATTACCTGAACCAATTGTTTTCCTCTTACCCCTTTGTTTTCCGGCATTTCTAGATGCCGTACTATATTTTCGGTAAAGACGATACCTACATCGATCATGACCCCAATAGCAATGGCAATACCGGATAATGCCACAATATTGGCATCTACATCAAAATATTTCATCAATATAAATGTCATCAAAACCCCAACGGGCAATATACTTGAAATAAGTACAGATGCCCTGAGGTTCAATACCAGGACAAGCACAACCAGAATACTTATCAGAATTTCATGTGATAGCGATGATTCCAACGTGCCCAAGGTTTCTTGAATCAGCTCTGACCGGTCGTAAAAGGGTACTATCGTTATTTTTGAAACCGTACCATCTGCCAAGGTTTTAGAGGGCAAACCGGGTGCTACTTCTTTGATCTTGTCTTTTAAATTATGGATGACCTCTTGCGGATTGGCGCCATACCGGGCGACCACAACACCACCAACGGCCTCTACCCCGCTCTTGTCCAACCCACCTCTTCGAGTTGCAGGGCCGAACTGGACCTTAGCTACGTCTTTCAATCTAATGGGCACGTTGCTCCGCACGGTGACCACACTTTCCTCAAGGTCTTTTAAACTTTTTATATAGCCCAAACCCCTTACCAAATATTCGGCTCTGTTAAACTCTATGGTTCTGGCACCAATATCAAGATTGCTGTTTTTTACGGCATTCATGATCATCTTCACATCAACGTTACTGGCTTTCATCGCATCGGGGTCGATTTCGATCTGGTATTCCTTGACAAACCCTCCGATCGAAGCTACCTCTGAAACACCACTTGCAGCTGTCAAATAATAACGGACATAAAAATCTTGAATGGTACGTAACTCTTGCGGATCCCATCCTCCGGTAGGTTTTCCGGTTTTGGGGTCCCTACCTTCCAAAGTGTACCAATACACTTGCCCCAATGCGGTCGCATCGGGCCCTAGGGCAGGTTTCACTTCATTGGGCACGGTACCGGGCGGCAAGGAATTCAGTTTTTCTAAAATTCGTGTCCTGCTCCAATAAAAATCAGTGTCATCGTTAAAAATGATATAAATACTGGATAGCCCGAAAATCGAATTGCTACGAATGGTCTTTACGCCGGGTATACCGAGCAATGCCGTTGTAAGCGGATAGGTGATCTGGTCTTCGATATCCTGTGGCGATTGCCCCATCCATTCGGTAAAGACAATTTGTTGGTTTTCGCCGATATCGGGAATGGCATCGACCGGCACCGGATTTCTTTCCATAAAGGAAAGCTCCCAATTAAAAGGTGCTGTTACGATACCGCCAATGATAAAAGCGGCGAGCAAGATGAACGTTATTAGTCTATTCTCTAAAAAATAACGGATTGTTTTATTCAGCATGGAAATGGCTATTAAGTAATTAGAAATATAAGTTGAAAAAAGTCAACAAAAACAAGTTGCCCAGAACAATTACTTGTTGGGCGTTAAAATTCCATTACTTAAAAATCAAATGAGGAAAGTCTGATCGAACGTCAGTATATCTCGAATCAGGGGAGGGGGGGAATAGTTCTTAAAAGGAACAATATGTATATCTGTTCCTTGGTAAGGATTTATATAAGAATAAACAAAAGAAACAATAAAAAGCTGTTGCTCGGGATTTAGCTGTTCAAATGAAATTTTTAAATTATCTTGGCCATCAACGGATAGTATCTCATCACTGCAGCAATTTTTCTCAACAAGAGTAAGGTCGTGCGAGTTGAATCCTTCCTTCTCCATACCACAAGATTCAGCTTCTCCGAAGAGTGAGAAATCAACTAAAACATCACCGCAATAGTGTTGCTCTACCGTAAAAGAAAAGGTTGAGAATAGCACAATAAGTGCTATTATAAAAGATTCTATTTTATAAAAAAAACGCTTCATGGCTTGTGCAAAGCTACAAATATTTTAACATAATGGCCTTTTTTAACATATTTTTAAAGCCTATGGGTATTGCCCTATGTTCAAATAACATAACTCAATAGGGGTTATAATATTGTGGTTTTCATCTGTTAAGATGAGATTGAAATTTGCCAATCGATCTCTTTTTCATCAGTAGCAAAAGATATTAAACCCCAGGGAACACCCTGGGTCTATTAATAGTCCCGAAGAGTCGGGAGACGCAAGCTCGCCAGCCGGACGGGGCCAGGTTCAACTAACAATTTTATTAGCGATTGTATTCATCTAATAGTTTTCTTTTTTTCATAATCTTTAATATTAGGTAAATTACTACTGAAACAAATGCTCCATAAAACCAGAAATCATATTCAAAACTAAGTGTTCTTTCCCTTACAATTTCTCCTATAGAACTAAACGCCCAAAATAATAGAAATACAGCGGTTAAACCATTTTTCTCTTTTTTTAATACTTTCTTTATACTAAATGGATATTTGGCTTTTTGATGATTTTTAAATGAAGGAATAAACGCAGGTGTTTTCTCAGCCCAAGTTAAATAATCATCTCCAAATTCATGTCTTAAAAAACTCTCTTCGGCATACATAATACGCTCATAATAAAATGCGTAGAATAAAATAAAGGCAATCGAAAACCAAATATTTTCAGTTAGCATTGCCACTCCAAGCCACATAAAAAAATTGCCTAAATATAAAGGATGCCTAACTATTGAATATATACCCGTAGTGTTTAGTTCTTCAGCAATTTGTCCACCCTTTGTATTTCTTCCAGAGGTGTTTTTTGGTGTGTGGCCTACTGTAATTATTCTAATATATAAGCCAAATAAACTGATAGCAAGGCAGAAATATTCAAACAACCAATGGTCAGTAGTTCCTACCTTGTAATATCTTGTGTGGATAAATACTGACAAACCAATAACCAAAATGATCAATGGCAAATAACTTCTATTTTTAAATAAAAAGTCGCCTTGTTTTTTTAACTCTTCTTGTAATGCCATTCTTTTTTAAGGATTTAATTCTCCTACAAAGAACAGCGCAATTATATATTAGATTATTTGCTTGTTGTCTAGAATGCTTATTATGTACTAATTATGCCAATCAAGGATTGAACGTCGTTTTCAGTGTATTCTATATATTTGGCTAAAGTCTGTGGTAATCGATACCAAAAGACATTGTACGTTTGCACTGACCGCTTCCCCCATCTCTGGTGAAAACTTTCCGTGCCCGTCCAGTCAGGCGGGGGGAAGAAGCTATAAAAAGAGGCCCAAACAGGAATCATGACAGTTTTCAACCCCTGATTCGCATTAATTATCTAATTTGAAGCGTGTGTGTTTTTAAATTGTGTTGGTGTTATTCCTTTGATCTTCTTAAAAGTAGCATTAAAAGAAGATTTGGAATTAAAACCGACTTCGTTAGCTATTCCAAAAAGAGTATAATGATTATATTGGTCACTTTGTAAGTTTTTGGCAAAGGCGTTAACTCTATATTCATTAATAAAATCTTGAAAACTTTTGTTCAAGTGTAAATTTAAAACTTCAGAAATATATTGTCTAGGAATATTTAATTTTTCTGAAACAGAATGAATGGATAATTTAGAATCCATAAATAACTTTTCTTTTTCCATTGATTGTATTAATGCTTCTTTATACTTTTCAATTAATTCGGGTTTAAGATTTGAGGTTTTATATTTTATGATTTTTGCATTAGGCAAAAGTTCTTTTGGGTTACTTATTAAATAAAACGTAATGAAATAAAATAAAAACGCAATTACAAGTAATAAATAGGTGTTAAAATTATCGTCTTCAGAAAATATAATTGAGTTTAATTCAAATAAATCAAGAATTCCTTTTATATACGAAATACTCATTGTTAAAGTAATTGGAACAACGAAATACAGAATCCAATATACTTTTTTAGTTTTCAGCAAACTGTACAAAATATAAGTTAAGTACCCTAAAAATATAAAATCGATTAGTGATTCTAAAAACTCTATGAAATCATTTTCTCTATTTGAAACAATTTCTAATGCTTCAATTCCGAAATAAAGTAAATTGGGCAAGAAAAACAAATAATCTTTTTTTAAAAAAGTTTCTTTTTCAGATTTATAATATTTAAAATATAAAAACAGAAACGTTATAAACAAAGAACTATCAAGCAAAAACCAATCTACATCTTCTATAAAAAGGTTGTTATCGTCATCGCCAATTATGTATAAAAGTATAGATATAATACTTCCAAGAAAGAGCCAAAAAGTTATTTTCTTGTAATTATCTTTGTTTCTGTAAAAAATGAATAATAAGAACAGACCTTGTATTAAGGCAACTATTTGAATGATTTTAAGCATTATCCTTAATTTTATTTTCCCTTATACCGCAATAGTCGCAAAGCATTAACAACCGCAATTAATGTAGAACCTTCGTGAATCGCAACTGCCATACCTAATACTTGCCCAACCAATGAGCGTTGACGGAATTAAAATGGTGACAATACCCAAACTGATCCACAGGTTTTGCTTGATGATACTTCTCGATTTTCTGCTTAGTCCTATAACAAATGGTAGGTTTTCAATTTTATCGTACATTAATGCAACATCGCCAGTTTCGAGTGCTACATCGCTTCCTGCTGCTCCCATTGCGATACCAACGGTGCTGTTTGCCGGTGCGACATTTACGCCATCACCGACCACTAATGTTTTAGTGTGTTTTTCTGTTTAGTAGCAAAGAAAAGATTTTATACTGTAATGTTAGCAACCTTATATTACGAACTGGTTTAAACTTTTTGTATTCCCTAAGAGCAGTTTATTCAAAAATGACATTGTAGTCCTCCTTATACTGCAATAAATACAAAGTATTAAGAACCATAATTGCTATTAAAACTGAAAACGATACCCAACATCAGGAAAAAACCCTAATTGATTAACAATATCTATATTATTTGTGAGCCTATTATAGCGTCTTTCAAATACATTTTCATTGTTGGTTACATTTTGTAAATCGACATAAAATTGGTGAGGACGTTTTTTCTTATTACTAATGCGAATCAAGAGTTGAAAAACAGCCCTGCCCGACTTTGCCGTTCAGGCAGAATTGAAAAGCAAGTGACCCTTTGTGCGAAACCTGCCTGTCCGACAGGCATGACCCTTGAACTATTGGATTTACACTTCCTCTGGATAAACCTGCCGGCGGGCAGGTCCAGAGACAATCCAAAATCATGGGCAGCTCAACAATTTTACGTGGAAGGTGAAAAACCTACGGTCTTTCAACCCCCTCGGTAACGCACATAAAAGCACAGGGCGCAAAAAACGCCCCGTGACTTTATCTTGCCAACGCTGGAGGATGGTTTTAATTCACCCTTCACGACCAGCATCTATTTTTGATAAATCATAGGCTTAATAGGTTGTATCTTTATTCTCGGAAACAAATAAAACTGAACATTGGTCAAGAAAAGAACAGAACATATCATCCACCCAGACGAGATTGAAATCGGACCGTTTCAACTACAATTGATGTTCGGAGAAGCTTGGCAAGGGGATATTGATCTGTTTTTAAGTTCAATATTCTGTGACTGCGAAGTATCCAACAAAAGATTAATCAATTATAAGAGTTATCTCAATAGTCTAAATGATATTACATTAAGAGGTATATGTAGTGGTTGTAGAAGCATTGCTATTCGATACATCGAAACGGGAGAGCGAAAGGAGATCGAAGAAATTGCAAACAAAATTAGAAAACTCAACAAAAATTAAGTTCAAAAAATATTCTGCCATTATAGCATTCGTAAAAAATCATGGTAATGCCTGAAATTTTAAAATGCACGTCATTTTAGGTCAAAATCGACCAAATTTCTTACCTTTAGAGTGTTAAAATTTTATGCGGGAATATTTACGAATAGTTACGGAAAAAGGTTAAAAATAAAGTACACCTCGGGTACACCTTTGCTTCTGAAGCATGATTCTATAAGAGTTCGAAAGATACTGTATCGGAAGATAATACTAAAATCCTCTTTAGCAAGTTTGCCTAGATAGCCCTATTTTTGCAGACCAAACATGATACATGTTACAAATTTTCGGCAAGAAAAAATTCTTGATTGATTATCTAGAAGGATTCGTAGATATTCATAACCACATACTTCCTGGAATTGATGATGGCGCAAAGACCGTAGAAGACTCTTTACAATTGATAAAAGGTTTTATAGAATTTGGTTGTCAAAAATTTATTGCAACCCCCCATATCATGCACAACTATTATC
>QIJM01000327.1 GCA_003232445.1 Paraglaciecola arctica | reverse complement strand
TCAATCTGAGTTAAATGGAGAGGCATATTAAATAATTCTTTTCAAGGGCGGAGTGCTTTTTCACCTCTGGCTAATCCACATACACCCGTTCTTGAAGCTTCGATAATCTCGGTGCTTTGACTCAATGTATGTGCAAAGGCATCTAGCTTGCCACTGGTGCCTGTCACTTGAATTGTGTAGTTGTTGGCATTTACATCAACAATTTGAGCCCTGAATATATCGACATTGCGTTTGACCTCTGCACGAACCAGATCACTGCGAGTCGCTACTTTCACCAGCATCAACTCTCGTTCAACGTGATGACCATCAGACAAATCAGACACTTTTAACACATCAATCAGCTTGTTAACTTGCTTGGTGATCTGTTCGATGACTTTGTCATCGGCTTCTGTGACTATAGTCAAACGTGACAAACTTTTGTCATCTGTTGGGGCTACGCACAAAGAATCGACATTGTATCCACGTTGCGAGAACACCCCGATAATACGTGACAGCGAACCCGGAGCGTTTTCCATTAATACAGAAATAATTCTTCTCATTATGTACGCTCCGTCTTACTTAAGCGCATATCATCCATTGCACCAAATTTAATTTGCATCGGATAAACATGCTCGTTTTGATCTATTTCTATGTCCATAAATACCAATCTATCTTTGGCAGCAAAACATTTGGCCATTGCTTCATCTAACTCTTCTGGCTTAGTCACCTTGATACCAATATGTCCGTAAGCCTCTGCCAATTTAACAAAGTCAGGCATTGAATTCATATAAGAGTGAGAGTGACGACCTTTATAGTTCATATCTTGCCATTGGCGCACCATGCCTAGAGCACGATTGTTCAAGGAGATGATCTTGATAGGTAAATTGTATTGCATACAAGTGGCCAGCTCTTGAATATTCATTTGAATACTGCCATCACCAGTAACTACAGTAGACACGGCTTCTGGATGCGCCATTTGAACACCCATAGCTGCCGGCAAACCAAAGCCCATGGTGCCTAATCCACCTGAATTGATCCAACGCCGAGGTTTAGCAAAAGGATAATAAAGTGCGGCAAACATTTGGTGTTGGCCTACATCGGAACTAACGTACGCATCGCCATTAGTGTGCTTATATAAAGACTCAATCACTTCTTGTGGCTTAATTAAATCGTTATCTTTTTTATAGTCTAAGCAATTACGAGCACGCCACTGCGTTATCTGCTCCCACCAATCAGCCACTTTTGTTTTTTGAGCCTTAGCGTCAATTTTGCCCATCTCTTTAAGTAACTGCTTAGCCACTTCATCTACACTGCCTACAATAGGAACATGCGCCCCAACAATTTTGGAAATAGATGCGGGATCAATATCAACATGAATAATGCTCGCATGAGGGCAGAATTTATCCACATTGTTAGTCACACGATCATCGAAACGTGCACCTAAAGCCAAAATACAATCGGCATTATGCATGGCTTTATTCGCTTCTAGCCTACCGTGCATACCTAACATGCCCACAAACTGCTCGTGTACAGACGAAAATGCGCCTAGCCCCATCAGGGTAGAAGTAACAGGTGCATTTAGTTTTTCAGCAATTTCAGTGACTAAATCACTGGCTTCACAAGTGATTGCACCACCACCTACGTAGATAATTGGGCGCTTTGCTTCTAGCAAAGTTTTAACCGCTTTCTTAATCTGTTTGTTATGCCCTTTGAGCGTCGGATTATACGAACGCATAGTGACATCATCAGGAAATTGATAAGGATGTTCTTCTAAAACATTCACTATATCTTTAGGTAAATCTACCACCACTGGGCCTGGGCGACCTGTATTAGCGATGTAATAAGCCTTGGCAATGGCTTCTGGAATATCCACCGCACGTTTAACCAGAAAACTATGTTTAACGATAGGCCTAGAGCAGCCCACCATATCGGTTTCTTGGAATGCATCTTCGCCAATGTGCTTAGACGGAACTTGCCCCGATAACACCACCATTGGAATAGAATCCATAAACGCTGTAGCAATACCCGTTAAGGTATTGGTAGCACCTGGGCCTGATGTCACTAAGACAGTACCGGTTATACCCGTTGATCTGGCGTAACCATCGGCCATATGAGCTGCAGCTTGTTCGTGACGGACGAGGATATGTTCGACATCTTCTTGCGCGTACAACGCATCATAAATATCAAGTACGGCACCACCTGGATAACCGAACACATGTTTTACCCCTATATCTTTTAGCGTTCGCACAACCATTGCGGCGCCTGACATCATCTCCATCAGAATCACTCCAGAAATATATTAATTAAAAATAAAGGCGCACTATACGTGAGCGATTAGGAAATTTAAACACGAAAATAGACAAAAGTGAGATGTATATCCCAATATATGCATATATTAGGATAAAAATACTAATATTGCAGTGTTTAATGATGTATTTTAGGATAGTATTACATCTTATTCACAATTGTCCAGTCGTCATCGATTTCTACTTCCAAATCATCTTGCTCGATAGTCTGGGGGTCAATCTGACCATCATTAAAACCAAAATATTTCAACTGCTTTGGGATGATTCTTTTAATTTAAATGCTGGATATTTCTAATGAGTCTGAAAACTGAATCAAACCTTTATGGGTCGCATAAAAACAGACGACTTAAACTAAACTTGTTTTTTGGAAACCCAAGCCCAAATCATCTCACATTCTAACGGCTCGATCCCTATGGCATCGGTGACCTGTACTTTGACATTCACCTCACCTTTATCAGCGGTTTGCATCAAGGCAATTTGTTCGTCTGTTAAACTGGCTACAGCCGTCATGCAACCAGTCGCACGTTTGACGTAATTTAAGTTCATACGTTTAATCAAAGGTAACTTGTCACCTGGCAAATTAATCCCAACAATAAACCCTGTGCATGACTCAGCCAACAGCGCCATCGCAGCTGCATGTATGCTACCTATATGGTTTTGAGCTTTACGACGATTTTTCTGACGATATGTCGCCGTTTTACCGTCTGTATGCAGCACTTCTATACCAGTGGTGCCCGCAAGTTTGACTTTGTATCTAAACGCCCACGTTATGAGCTTCGCACTCAGCCAAGTAGGGTATTGATTTACTTTGTCAACAAACGTTCTTAATGGGTTTATTACAACCATGACTGACACCTCTGGTTAGACCAGTGATAATTATGAACTTGTTGGGCATTTATTCAAGCCTTAAGTTAAATAGTGAATACATGTTGACGGTAATAAACCATTTCGGCGATAGACTCGCGTATGTCATCCAGCGCCAGATGCACACCCTTTTTATGGAAACCGTCAAGCAATTCAGGTTTCCAGCGACGCACCAACTCTTTAATAGTACTGACATCAACACTTCTATAATGAAAGTATTGTTCAAGCTCAGACATATATTTGACTAAAAAGCGGCGATCTTGACCTATGGTGTTGCCACATAACGGAGATATGCCCTTAGGTACAAAACCTTGTAAAAATGCGATGGTTTGTTCTACCGCCTGTTGTTCGTTAACTTGACTATTATGACAACGCTTGGTTAGACCTGATTTGCCATGGGTATCTATGCACCATTGATCCATACCATTGAGTACTTCATCAGGCTGATAAATTGCTAATACTGGCCCTTCAGCCAATATATTCAAATTCTTATCTGTGACTATGGTGGCAATTTCCAAGACTACATCGGTTTCAGGCTCAAGCCCCGTCATTTCCATATCGATCCAAACTAAATTTTCGTTGTTTACTGACATGTAGACTCCTAGGTGAAAACTATCGGGCGAGCAACAAATACATTAATGATTTGGTATCCGTCTCTTCAAACGTTAACATGATACAAGAAATTGTATTAATTACAGCAAAGATAAACGTGGCTAAAAAACCAAAGTTAACAGATCGGCAAAAACGACAAGTCTCAGTAAATCGCTCGAAGCGTCTTTCAAGCGGTGCCAAGCCAAACGAAATTGAAGATAATCAGTTGGGCGAGCAACAAAGTGGACGCGTAATAGGCCGATTTGGCAAACATGCAGATGTTGAAGACAGTGCAGGAGTAGTCCACAGGTGCCATATGCGGCGCACCATTAATAGTGTGGTGTGTGGCGACGACGTATTATTTAGGCCGGGAAAAGACCAGACATTAACTATCAGTGGTGTGATTGAGATTGTTCAAGACAGAAAATCCGTTCTCACCCGCCCTGATTTTTATGATGGGGTTAAACCTGTAGCCGCTAACATCGATCAAATAATCATCGTTAGTTCGGTGTTACCTAGCTTATCCCTGAATATTATCGACAGATATCTAGTGGCGGCAGAAGACGTGGAAATTACGCCGATAGTATTATTAAACAAAGTCGAGTTACTTGACTCGCAACAACTGATTGAAGTAGAAAACCAGCTGAATATTTATCGTGATATTGGCTACCAGATTATCTATACCAGTTGTAAAACTATGACTGGGCTTGATGAACTTGCAACATGCTTAAAAGATAAGATCAGTGTATTTGTTGGTCAGTCAGGTGTAGGGAAATCAAGTTTAATCAATGAGCTATTGCCAGAAGCTGACGAAATTATTGGCGACATTTCAGACAATTCAGGGCTAGGTCAACACACCACTACAACCGCAAAATTACTGCATTTTCCTGCTGGCGGTGATTTGATTGATTCTCCTGGTGTACGCGAATTTGCCTTATGGCATCTGCCTGCAGAAAGGCTGACGAATGGGTTTAGAGAATTCAGAGACTATTTAGGTGGCTGTAAATTTCGAGATTGTAAACATGCTAATGATCCCGGCTGCCTCATTAAGACGGCAGTTGATGAAGGAAAAATAAGCCCACAACGTTATCAAAGTTATCATAAAATATTGTTGAATATGGACGAGCTACGCCCAGCACATACAAAGGTGTGATGACTATATGCACTGTCAGTGTTTGTCCACCAATCTACCCATAAATATAGTCTGCAAAATAGACTAGCATATAGCCTATTGAACTTAGTGAAGAGCGCAAAACCAAGATTATTACGGTACAATTCTTAGCGGTAAAGTCAGTTCATTAGGAAAGTTACTTTGTTTAATTCGTTAAAAATTGCTCTGCAATATATTACCCCAAAACACCTGTTATCTCGTTTGGTAGGCACTCTAGCTGCGGCACAAGCCGGTGTATTGACTACAACCATTATTAAACTTTTTATTAAACAATATAAAGTTGATATGTCTGAAGCACTTGAGTCTGATCCTGAGTCCTATTCATCATTTAACGCTTTTTTCACTCGGCAACTCAAAGCCGATGCAAGGTCGATTTGCCAAGATGAAAAACAACTCGCGTTGCCTGTAGATGGGGCAGTGAGCCAACTAGGCGATATTGAGCACGATGCTATTTTCCAAGCTAAAGGCCATGACTATAGTTTAACCACTTTGCTAGGTGGTAAACCTGAACTTGCAAAGCCATTTTTGGATGGGAAATTTGCCACGATTTACCTTTCCCCTAAAGATTACCACCGTATTCACATGCCGATAGACGGGCAGCTTACCGACATGATTTATGTGCCTGGTGAGCTGTTTTCAGTTAGCCCTCTTACTGCGCAACGTGTACCTGAATTATTTGCCAGAAACGAACGCGTAGTGGCTATTTTCGATACTGAAATAGGTAAAATGGCCATGGTCTTGGTCGGCGCGACTATTGTTGCCAGCATTGAGACAAAATGGGCAGGCACTGTGTCACCTCCAGCGGGTAAAAACGTCTTACATTGGCAATATCCTAACGAAGGTGATAACTCGGTCTTTATCAAAAAAGGCGAAGAGATGGGTTTGTTTAAACTCGGCTCAACTATTGTGGCTTGCTTCGAAGCTGACACCATTGAATTTACTGCTCTAAAGGCAGGTGACGTTACGCGCCTCGGCGACGTTTTCGCAACAATAACAGAGTAACCCGTGGATCCCGTCAAAAAAAGTCTGTGGTCCCTGCATGTCACCATGGCATTGCTGGGCGCTACAGCATTATTCTCTAAACTTCTGCCCTTATCTGCCGTAGACATTACCTTTGGCCGTGCTGCTGTTGCCTGCATTATGTTGTTTGGTATAGTCAAATTATTTAGAAAGTCCATACGTTTAGACAGTAAAAAAGATTATTTAGTCGCGCTGTTTTTAGGTCTTCTAATGGCGGCTCATTGGGTAAGTTATTTTGCCGCCATGCAGTACTCATCGGTATCGGTGGGTATGATAGCGTTATTCACATTCCCCGTAATGACCGTGCTTTTAGAACCCTTTTTTGAGGGTATACGTTTAGTTTGGCAAGACGTAGTCAGCGCCCTTGTTGTGCTTTTTGGTATTTACCTGATAGTGCCCGAAATTTCTTTAGAAAACGAAATCACTCAAGGTGTGTTAATTGGTATATGTTCAGCCGTTTTGTATGCTTTTAGAAACTTGGTGCACCGAAAACACTTTTCTCACTACTCTGGTGCTCACGCCATGGCCTATCAAACTTTGGTGATTTTTATCTCTCTTAGCTTTTTTTCAAGTGATGAGTTATTTAAGGCCAGCCAAGAGACCTATATCGGCCTGATTATTCTGGGTGTGTTTTTAACCGCTTTGCCCCATGCTTTAATTGCTGCAAGCCTTAAACATTTACGTGCCAAAACCTTTTCGCTTATAGCCTGCATGCAACCACTTTACGGTGTAACCCTTGCGATATTAGTGTTAGATGAACAACCTAGATGGCAAACTATAGTCGGTGGATTATTGGTGATATCCGCTGCTGTTTATGAAACCATTAACACTCAAAAATTTCACAGTAAATAAACAACACCTATGCTGAGATTAGTTTTGTTGATTAGGCTTTTGTAATATACCCGTCATCCTTAAAACTGCCTGTTTGTTGGCTGCACTCATTCGCCCCAATCACTTAGTGGACTAAGCTCGTGGGGTCTCATTCGTTTGCCGCCGCCATGCAGTTCCAATGATTTTGGGTATATACGGTTGATGAACCTGAAGACCTGCTTAGATTGCAAGCTTGGGGAGTAGATGGGGTGTTTAGTAAGCTAAATTGGTACTAGCGGCAAACGCTTAATAAAGGCTAAGAACTAATGCATCCAGATCCACAGTCTTGACAGCTCTGACATAGTTTCAAATTCACTACATGCGCGCCAACAATTAATAACGCACCAATAGCAATAGTGAAAGGTTCGTAAGACTCGCCAAACATATCTTTATTCCAATAAATCAAACCGCCCAATACTAAACTGTATAACGGATAAAGCTGTCTGTGGTAACGATAGAACCCAGAAAACAACGCCCAAAAGCCAATGATCATCGAAAGTGACAAAATACTTCTTTCAAACCAATCTTGAGCAAAAAATGAAGCGCCAACAAAAGGAATAAGTGGGATAAGAATAGGTAGTAA
>QIJM01000612.1 GCA_003232445.1 Paraglaciecola arctica | reverse complement strand
CCACAGTCTATAGAACTTTAGATTTTCTCTTAGAGTTCGGTCTAATACATAAAATAGAATCCACCAATGCCTTTGTTGCCTGTCACCATTTCGATTGCAATCATCCAGTGCAGTTTTTGATTTGTGATACTTGTGGTGATGTAAAAGAAATTCAATCTGAAGGATTAAAAGATACCTTAGATAAACAAGCCCAATCTGTTGGTTTTAGCGTAGTGAAACAAACAATTGAAGCTCATGGTACTTGTGCTACTTGCCAATAAACCCAACTTTAATAAGAAAGAATTAATCTAATGAATGCAGAATTTGTTAACCCTTTTATCGCTGCTTTACTGAATGTGCTGCAAACCATGGCGCAAACTGAGCTAGTACCAGGTAAACCTAAAAAGAAAAGTGATAATCAAGCGGGAGGCGAAATTTCTGGCTTAATTGGAATGGTGGGGAAGAATATTCAAGGCTCTATGTCTATTTCCTTTGAAGAGGGACTTGTGTTAGAAATTATGCACAAAATGTTAGGTGAAAAGCCTAATAGTATTGATTCTGATGTGCAGGACATGGTGGGTGAAATCACCAATATGATATGCGGTGGAGCTAAAAATGAACTTGACCAGAAAGGTTATGATTTTGGTATGGCCACCCCTATGGTCGTTGCTGGGAAAAATCATACGATTAACCATCAGGTGAATGGGAAAAAAATGGTGATGCCGTTTTCTCATGAATCGGGTAACCTTTACCTAGAAATGTGTTTCAATAAGTAATAGGCCTTTAAATACATGTGGATACAGCAATCTATCGTTTTATCCCCTAAGAGTAGGGGGTATCATTTAATCACTGACGAAGTGATCGATCAGCTTGAAGGTTTAAAACAAGTCAAAACAGGCCTACTGCATTTGTTTATCCAGCATACTAGCACCAGTTTAACCATTAATGAAAACGCCGACCCTACAGTGCGCCAAGATTTAGAAACGCATATCAATAAAATGGTGCCAGAGAATATGGCTTATTATCTGCATAACTACGCGGGTGCAGATGATATGCCAGCCCATATTAAGGCAAGTTTGTTAGGTAATAACTTGACTATTCCGATTGTTGACGGTGTTCTCGGCTTAGGGGCTGGCAAGGAATAGTACTAGGGGAACATCGAATACGGACAGGAAATCGTCACTTAATTGCGACACTGCATGGGAAGTGAGTTTCTAATTTTTATAAAGTAGTTGCATTAAAGATATGCATATATATGATCATGATAGTTAAATAAAAAATAAATTTTAAATGAACATGAAGGGACGATTAAAATGAAAAAATTATTGGTTTGTAGCGCTGTAGCTGCTGCTTTAAGTTTGAATGTTCAAGCACAAGAGCAGACTAAAGATAACGACAAGTGGGTTGCTGGCTTTGTTGAATCTTATTCAACCGACGAATCTAAGCAGGATGACCCCGATTTCTTCAAAAATGCTATTGGATTTGGTGCTGAATTTGGATTTAAATTCACCCCTGAGTGGGCTGCAAGAATAGAAGCATCTTACTTAAATATAGGCCCTGGAGGTGATGCATTAGAAATGGATGGAGGTCGTGTAGGCGTAGACGCGTTATACTTTTTGCCAGATGATCTGCCTTATATTTTTGCTGGTGTAAAATTGACTCAAATTAATGATATCAATTCAATGGTTAATATCGGTTTAGGTAAACATTGGGACTTAGGTAAACATTTGAGTTTCGGTGAGTATCAGGATGTGGGTAATAACCTAAAAATTGTTACTGAAGTGGCTGTCTACCAAAGCTTAAATAGTCATAATACTAATATAGGATTTAAATTGGGTTTAGCATATGCATTTGGTGGATCAACTGGACCTTCAATGCCTAAAGATGGTGATAATGATGGTGTGGTCGATAGCCAAGACCAATGCCCTAATACACCAGCCGGCACAGCAGTGGATATGATGGGTTGTATTTTGGACTTGGATGGAGACGGCGTGATTAACCGTTTAGACAACTGTCCGAATACACCAGCTGGTACTCAAGTCGACAGTTACGGTTGTAATAACGATCTTGATGGTGATGGCATAATAAATAGCATCGATAAGTGTCTAAATACTGCTGAGGGAACACAGGTAGGCGCTAAAGGTTGTAGTTTAATTTTAGATACAGATCAAGACGGCGTGTTAGATGATGTAGATAATTGTTCTGATACACCAATGACAGATAAAGTCGATGACAAAGGCTGTAGTGTATTTACTGAAGAAGAAGTCTCAATAAATGTAAAAGTATTGTTTGGCAATAATAGCTCGGTTATTGGTAATTCTAACGATGCCCAGTTCCAAGAGCTTGCAGATTTTATGAACCGATACCCAGACACAGATGCTGTAATTGAAGGTCATGCTTCAGCGCCGGGTAATGATGATTACAATCTGATGTTATCTCAAAAGCGAGCAAATGCTGTTAGAACTCTCTTAATCCAGAAACATGGTATTAAGGCTGGGCGTATAACCGCAATAGGGTCTCAGTTGTTAGATACATCTAACACAGCTGCAGCTAACAAGGTTAATCGTCGTATTACTGCAAAAGTATCGGCAAGTAAAAGAGTGAATGTGGAAAGATAAAATATCGAGTACAAAAAAGAGATGCAATTGCATCTCTTTTTTTGCTTAGAACTTAGCGGTTATTAGTGTTTATCTGGTATAGCTGGCCCAGAATAATTATCGAAGCGTGAAAACTGGCCTTGGAACGTCAGTCGCGATGTACCTATGGGACCGTTTCGCTGTTTACCTATGATAATTTCAGCTACACCTTGGTCAGCACTTTTCTCATTATAAACCTCATCTCTATAAATAAACATAATTAAATCGGCATCTTGCTCAATTGACCCTGATTCACGCAAATCTGAGTTGATGGGGCGCTTATCGCTGCGTTGTTCAAGGCTACGGTTTAACTGCGATAACGCAATTACAGGGACTTCTAATTCTTTTGCCAATGATTTAAGAGAACGTGAAATTTCGGCAATTTCTAAGGTTCGGTTATCGTTTAATCCTGGTACCTGCATTAATTGCAAATAATCAATCATGATCAGGCTGAGACCACCTTTTTCACGAGCTAGTTTTCTTGCACGGGTACGCACATCCATGGGAGTCAAACCAGAAGAGTCATCAATAAACAGATTGTCCCTGTCTTTCAGCATGGCCATAGTATTAGACATTCTAGCCCAATCTTCATCGTCTAGTTGAGCAGTACGAATTTTAGTTTGATCGACTCGGCTAAGGGATGCCAACATCCTCATCATAATTTGTTCAGAGGGCATTTCTAAGCTGAATACCAATACTGGCTTCTCTTCCAATAACATGGCATTTTCGCACAGATTCATAGCGAAAGTGGTTTTACCCATTGATGGCCTAGCTGCAACAATAATCAAGTCTGAAGATTGCAGACCACTGGTTTTTTTATCTAAGTCGGTGTAACCAGTAGACACACCAGTGACTTCTTTATTGCTTTTAACTAATACTTCAAGACGGTCGATGGTTTTGGTTAATACCGCCTCGACATCTTTAGGGCCTTCGTCTTTGCCTGTGCGTTTTTCGGCAATTTCAAAGACTTTACTCTCGGCCATGTCGAGAATTTCGCCGCTATTGCGACCTTCAGGATTGTACCCTGTATCCGCAATTTCGTGGGCAACTCCTATTAACTCTCGGGTGATAGCGCGTTCTTTGATTATTTGTGCATAAGCAGATACATTGGCTGAGCTTGGCGTGTTTTTGGCTAATTCACCTAAATAAGCAAAACCACCGGCGGGTTCTAACTCATCCATTCCTTCTAAGTTTTCAGAAACGGTAATCAAATCAATAGGATGATTTTTAGTCAGTAGACGGACAATAGCGCGGTAAATGATTTGATGTGAACGGTTGTAAAAGTCTTCTTCTACCACAATTTCAGCCACTTTATCCCATGAATCAGGGGCAATTAGCATACTACCCAATACCGATTGCTCAGCTTCGATGGAGTGAGGTGGGATCTTCAGTTTTTCGACTTTAGGGTCTGCGTTTTTTTGTGGAACAGCTTTTACAGGCATCGATTTTATCAGCTCAAATACGGCCGATTAGTATGCGCTACATCTTCCTAAAAAGTAAACCTTTTGAGGAAAATCTCGATGACACATGAAAGCTCAACAGGCCCTATTAAGATGCTTCGAAATGGCGGCAATAAAACGTTCACCATAACGTTCGAGTTTAGTTTGACCCACACCATGGATATCTAAGAAGTCGAACTCAGACTCTGGAAATTTATCCGCCATATCGGCTAACGTTGCATCGCTGAATACAACAACAGGTGGCACATCATCCTGTTCAGCAATAATTTTGCGTAAATATTTGAGTTTAGCGAACAGCGCTCGATCATAATCTTGTGCCGTTAACTGTGATTTTTTACCCAAATCAAGACTCAGCCTTGGCACCGCAAGCTGTAGTTTTTGCGCTTGCTGTAATATAGGCCTTGCTTCTTCAGTTAGTTTCAATACTGCATTTTGGGTGATATCCACCCTAAGAAACCCGCGGTGGATCAATTGATTAATAATGTTATGCCAATAAGCATCGGATTTGTCTTTGCCTATAGCGTAAGTGGTCAATTTATCATGGCCGTGTTCTAGGATGCGTTTTAATTGTTTACCTCTGAGTACATCAATCAAATATTGACTGGCAACAGATTGTTTTAGTCGAAACACACAAGACAGAACTTTCTGCGCGTCTACCGTGCCATCAAATGCTTTGGGGGGATCGAGGCAAATATCGCAGTTGCCACAGTGCCCTGCTGAATATTCGGCAAAGTAATTGAGTAATATTTGTCGGCGACAGGTTTGCGCTTCACCAAAAGCCTCCATAGCTGCAAATTTTTGCAGTTCTACGCTATTTCTTTGTGGATTTTCACCCGTTGATATCCATTGACGAATGCGATCTGCGTCTTTTTCGTCAAATAATAATAACGCTTCGGCGGGCATACCGTCTCTGCCTGCCCGGCCTATTTCTTGATAATAGGATTCGATACTACGGGGGAGATCAAAATGCACAACAAAGCGCACGTTGGACTTATCAATGCCCATGCCAAATGCCACTGTTGCTACTATAATGTCAATTTTATCTTGTATAAAATCGCGCTGTATTTTGTCGCGAATATCACCTTCAAGACCCGCGTGATAACCTGCACAATTGACCCCATGTTTGGCCAAAGCGATGCTGAGATCGTCTACTTTTCTACGGCTATTACAATAAATAATACCGCTGCCGTCTTGTTGTTTAACAAAAGCTATCGCTTGATCTGTGGCCTTGTACTTGCTGACTTGGTTGTAACGGATATTAGGGCGGTCAAAACTTCCTTTGAAGATAAAGGGTTGCTGTAACTTTAGCTGCTGGGTGATATCTGCACGGGTGGCGAGATCAGCAGTAGCAGTCAATCCCATAATCGGGATATGAGGGAATGTGGCTTTTAATTGTCCAAGTAGTCTGTAGTCCTTTCTAAAATCATGGCCCCAATGAGATACACAGTGAGCTTCGTCAACTGCAATAAGACTAACTGCAAGCCCTTGTAGGCGCTGGATAAACTCCAGTTGCATAAGCCGTTCAGGCGCAACGTAAATTAGCTTATATTTTTCATCTTGCATGCCCTTAAACACGTTAAATATATCTTGTGGTGACAAGTTTGAATTTATGTAAGCTGCATTGACGCCATAGGTCAAAAGAGCATCGACCTGATCTTTCATTAACGATATAAGGGGGGAAACAACAATCGTGAGACCCGGTAATAACATAGCCGGAATTTGATAACACAAAGATTTACCGCCACCGGTAGGCATCAGTACTAACACATCTTTTTGTTGCATCACTTGGCTTATAACTTGTGCTTGCCCATCTCGAAAATGGTCATAACCAAAGGTGTGTTTTAATATTTGTTGCGCTTGGGTAATGGCAGGTGAAGGCTGTGCTGGATGATCTGACAACTGTTGCTCAAAAAGAATAAGTAAAACACAAGTTTACGTGTTTTTATCTTGAGGTTCACTTGCTAACAGGAAAAAACTAGTCAAATTGAATGTCTTTAAAAATATATCGCAGAGACGTCAGATGACATCATAAAGATTACGCACATTTGTTATCGATTTTTTTAACAACAAAATAGCCGTATACACAGTGGATTGACATAATCAAAACCAAATGCACATAGCGATAGGAACAAGAACGTATGTTATCTAATAATCTAACTGCAAATTCAATACGTAACTTTACTCGCAATATAAGCAATAAAGTGCTTTATTAGTGATTAATATTTATACGAAAATATAGTTTTTATTTGGACTGCACACGCTAAACCTCAATTGGTCAGCAGCTAATTGCAGTATTTTGCAGGGACGTTATGACAGCTTTTCATCACCAGCTTACATTACTCATTATTGACGATGGCGTTGTCAGCATATCCACACTCACCTCGCTTTTTGCTAAAACATTTAATATTGAAATAGCCCAAGATGGCAAAGTCGCCCTACAAAGTATCATGCTTAAAGATATTGATTTGGTTTTGAGCGTGGTAAATACACCCATCATCTCAGGGCAAGAATTGTGTACCTTCGTTAAAAACAGCCAGCTTACATCGCACATTCCTATCATGTTTTTGGCCGACAAACCAAGTCTCGACGAAGAAGATGAATGTTTGGCTATGGGGGCGGTAGACTATATCGATAAAAAGATACGGCCTAGTATTTTGGTCTCTCGTGTCACTAACTTGATGGCGATGGTTGCCCAACAGAAAAGACTTGCTCAAGTTTCATGCACAGATGGGCTGACCGGCTTAGCCAACAGAATGCAGTTGGATACTATGTTGAATAAGGAATGGTACGCAGCAGTTCGGGGTAACCATTCCGTCGCTGCATTGATTATCGACATTGATCACTTTAAGTTATTTAACGATGAGTTTGGTCATTTGGAAGGTGATACATGTTTGAAAATTATTGCTTCAATCATTGCTTCTAGTAAAAGGAGAGAGCGAGACTTTGCGGCGAGATACGGCGGTGAAGAATTTGTCCTATTATTACCCTTTACAGATTTGAATGGGGCTAAACAAGTGGCAAAGGAATTAATCCAAAATGTGCAAAACCGAAGCATTCAATCTGCTAGACAAGCTTCACACCCTGTAGTGACCATAAGTGTGGGTATTTCAGCCTTTAGCCCAACCCATAAAAAAAATGCCGTGGAGGATCCTATTGATCTGATTGACAAAGCCGACATCAATTTGTTCAAAGCTAAGCAAGCGGGTCGCAATCAGTATTCAGCGGCTACTTAGAGGGCATAGACTTAGCAAAACACTTTTAAAAAAAACCAAGCAAGATAAAAACACCTATCAGTAGAAGAATGGGCGGTTTAAATAGTTTTAGGCCAAAAAACCCGATGGCCACTAGGCCCAAGTCAGTAAAGCTGTGAACTGCATTAGTAAACACAGGATCATAGAGTGCCAAAACCAGAAAGCCCACCACTGCGGCATTGATACCTGCGGATGCGCCGATAAACTTTGGGTGTTGGGCTAGGGATTGCCAGCTATGATTAATGGACAAAACCAATAAAAACCCTGGCAAAAAAATAGCCAACGTGGCCAGAATGGCTCCACTTAGAGGTGCGGTGTCTAGCCATTGTGCACCCATAAATGTTGCCATAGTGAACATTGGGCCAGGCACACCTTGCGCAGCTGCATAGCCAAAAAGAAACTGTTGTTCTGTAAGTGTGTCGCCAACACTAGTTTGCAATAGTGGCAAGACCACATGCCCGCCACCAAATACCAAACTACCGTTTTGATAAAATGTTGCGAACAGACCAGCAAAAGAATCATATTGACTGAACCCTAGGCTGATTAAAAATATACTGATAAATAGCAGCATGGGTGGCCAGGATATATTTTTTAGCGTCTGGCCTATGTTGACTTGCTTGGCTGGGATTTTGCTGTTGAGTATGCCTGTTAGCATAGCTATTAGTAACACTAACATTTGTGTATAAAAGGACTTATAGATGACTAGTAGTAATATGCTGAACAGCATTATTAAGACAGACAAGCGACTTTTGCAAAAACTATTAAACATAGTGATGACTGCGTCTAGCACAACAACAACGGCTAATAATTTTAGGCCGCTACTGACTGAAAGTAGCCAACTTGCTGGGTTATCTAAGTTTACTGACACGGCTAGCCAATACATCAATATAAATGACGGTAAGGTAAAGCCAACAAAAGCTGCCACTCCTCCCGCTAGTCCTGCTTTTTGCAAGCCTATGGCAAATCCAAGTTGGCTTGAACCTGGGCCGGGCAAAATTTGACTTAATGAAATTAGTTTGGCGTAGGCATCATTAGACAGCCATGCCAGCTTTTGTACAAAAGTGTGGTGGAAATATCCAATGTGTGCCGCAGGGCCACCAAAGCTGATACAACCTAACAACAGAAATCGCCAAAATACCTCCCAGCTAGTCTTCATGGATTTACCGCACCTCAATTAGGTTTTAGATTGCATTTACTAAATGCTTAGATCACACTCCATCGTCATATTAAGCTCTGTTGAAGCTAGGTCAATAGTTGAACGATAAATCAGTAAAAGCAGGTGTTATCTTTGCACTAGCCGCTTATTCAATGTGGGGGATTGCTCCCATGTATTTTAAGTTATTGACCAGTGTACCGACTCTAGAAATTGTGATGCACCGAATAGTTTGGTCTGTGCTGGTGTTGTGTGTGCTGTTGGTTGCACGAAGAAAGTTTAGCCAAGTGCTCAAGGCAATCCGAGATCCTAAAATCATCACAACCTTATCAATAAGTGGATTATTGTTAGCGGTGAACTGGCTAATATTTATTTGGGCCGTGAACAACGATCAATTGCTCGATGCCAGTTTAGGTTACTTTATCAACCCTCTATTTAATGTATTACTAGCGCGCTTGTTCCTGCAAGAAAGACTAACTAGGTTGCAATTGTTAGCCGTTTTTGTGGCGTTAACGGGTGTGGCTTTTTTGATTTTCTCGTATGGTCAGTTGCCATGGATCGCTTTAGTGTTAGCAACTAGCTTCAGTATATACGGGTTATTACGTAAAAAAGTGACTGTGGACTCGATGCCAGGGTTATTGATTGAAAGTTGTATAATGTTGCCATTTGCCTTGTTGTATTGGCTTGTCATGGATACATCCAGTGGAAACATGTTGGCAAATAGTATTGATCTAAATATCACGCTGCTGCTGGCGGGTGTGGTGACTACCGCTCCATTGTTGTGTTTTACTGCTGCCGCTAGACGTATCCGTTATACTACTTTAGGTTTTTTCCAATATATAGGTCCAAGCCTGATGTTCCTATTAGCAGTACTGCACTATCAAGAACCACTGGATGTAACAAGGGTAGTCACTTTTGTATTCGTTTGGGCTGGGCTATTGATTTATGTCTATGACTCACTGAGAATTTATCGAAAGTCGAGACAGATCTATCAAAAATAAATATTTTCTGGAGTTGATGCTAGTCGCTAATGACCTGATTTCTACCACCATCTTTTGCGCTATACAGATGTTCGTCGGCTAACCGTAACATGGCGTTTATTCCGCCTTTACTTTTGTGAGTTAGACCTACGCTAACAGTGCAAGACACACTTTGTTTTTCAAAAGTGAGTATTTTATTCGCAATCGCCTTGCGGAAATCTTCCATTATTTGCAGTACTTGTTCGGGCGCTGTATTCGAAAAGTATACACAAAACTCTTCACCACCAAAGCGGGCAGCTGTGTAATCTACAAAATACTCTGCGACTAACTTAGCAAGCTCTTTCAAGGTGTAATCACCACAATCATGACCGTAAGTGTCATTAATTTTTTTGAAATGATCGATATCAATAATCGCTAGGCTTTGTGATTTAGGG
>QIJM01000043.1 GCA_003232445.1 Paraglaciecola arctica | reverse complement strand
ATTTGAGCGGAAAAATTCGGCGCTAATCATATACTGTCTGCTTGCCCAATTCTATTGTCAATACACTCTGTTTTAGCGGGTATTTTATTCAAATCCCACTCACAGATAGCCCAATTCAATATATTTTGCGCAGACTCTCGTTTGAGCTCTTTGGTTAATGATAAGCCAAGAAATCCAAGTGCATTTATCAGGTTAGTACAGACATCATTAGTGTTTACTTCACAAGCATGATTTTGCTTGCTAAGTTTTTTACCGGGTTCGGTCACCACTACAGGAAAATGTAAAAACTTCGGAGCTGGACGATTAAACGCTTGATATAGAGCAAGCTGAAATAATGTCGCGTCTAATAAGTCGGCTCCTCGTGCCACCTCGGTTATTCCTTGTTGTATATCGTCAACCACCACAGCCAATTGATAAGCAAACAAAGTATCCTTACGTTTAAGGGCAAATTGTGTGGGTATTTCATGCTCGGGAAAGTCAACTTGGCCTAATAACTCATCATAAAAATGTTGATGGATATTATGATGTCTGAATCTTATCGCGCTATTTTCTACGCTTAGATTTTGATTAACGCAAGCACATGACTGGCCAAACTTTAGACTAGTTAACTGGGCACGAGTACACCTGCAGTGATAGGTTAAACCTTGCTCAGTTAAGTACTGAATTTTTTCATTGTATAAGTCGTATCTGTTACTTTGGTAAACAACTTCATCGTCCCAAAATAAATGGTGCGCCTCAAGACAGCGCATAATCGAATCACTCGCACCAGTGACTTCCCTTGGCGGATCAATATCTTCGATTCTGAGTAACCATTGTCCAGCTTGACTTTTTGCTTGTAAAAAACTGCCTAACGCAGTAACCAAAGAGCCGAAATGTAGGTGACCAGATGGGGATGGTGCAAAGCGGCCAACGTAGCTGCCACTAGATGTAATAGTCTTCATATGAGGATATTTGAGTGCAGTGGCCATAAAACCAAAGTTATCACCCCAAGCAGCTGACGAAGGAATTAATCACCACTTGGGATAGAAGGCAAAATTAGCCCTGAAGTTGTTTTTCTTTAATTTCAGCCATGGTTTTGCAATCAATACACATGTCGGCTGTCGGCCTTGCTTCCAAGCGACGCACGCCAATTTCGATACCACACGTATCACAAAAACCAAAATCGTCCTCATCAATACGCTTGAGCGTTTTTTCGATTTTTTTGATTAATTTGCGTTCTCTGTCACGAGTACGTAACTCAAGACTAAACTCTTCTTCTTGAGCTGCACGATCCACAGGATCAGGGAAGTTAGCCGCCTCATCTTGCATATGATGCACAGTACGGTCTACTTCTTGACGAAGTTGGTCGCGCCAGACTTTCAATAATAAACGAAAATGCTCCATTTGCTTTTCGTTCATGTACTCTTCGCCTTTTTTCTCCTTGTAAGGGGTTAAACTGGCTAGGGCTAATAATCCAAGTGTTTTATTCGTTTTTGCTGTTGGCATATGCCAATTCTCCTAAACTACGGCATGAGCTGTTTGTGCAGGCGGCTATGTATATCAGAAAGCCGTAACACAGGCAATTACTTGCTCTTAACATCTTCCGTTACAGTGAAAACAATTTTGTAGCATGGCAATATGGAGGCCTTGCAGAAAAAATCAATGTCTATTTTATGAAAAAAACGGCAAAGACTGATTTATATAGATTTTTTCTGAGCTGATTTTGCAACCGTAACATAAAATCTGTACTCCGTTTAGCATAGCTTGTTTCAGCTCCTTAGCGTAATCGGGGTCAATATGCTTAGCCACTTGCACCGATTGAATGCCTGAATGTTGCACACAGAAAAATAATATGGCACGTTTCCCTTGACTAGCAATAAGGCTTAACTCTCGTAGATGTTTTTGCCCACGTAGGGTTTTTGCATCAGGAAAATAACCCGCATTATCATCTAATAAAGTGACCGATTTAACCTCAACATAACAGTCTGCTTTTTCAGAGTCTGTGAGTAAAAAGTCAATTCGGCTGTTTTCTTCACCAAATTTTACTTCAGCTTGCAAGGTTCTATAGCCGACCAACTCAGCTACCTTATTCTCTTGTATTGCTTCTTTGACTAGTACATTGGCTTTGTGAGTATTTATCCCAATCCAATGAAGTTGATCAGTTAACACCACTTCCCATGTATATAACAACTTACGTTTTGGGTTGTTACTCGGTGATAACCACACCTTCCAGCCTGGCTCTGCACAGCCGGTCATTGCCCCTGTATTAGGACAATGTGCGATGACTATTGAGCCATCAGCCAACTGAACATCGGCTAAAAACCGCTTATAACGTTTGAGCAATATACCTTGAATAAGAGGAGAAGAGAACTGCATGATGACTACTTAAAATGATGTTGGGTTAAATACGTCATGCTATCCTAACCCCCTTTCTTTAGATGGAGTAGTTATGTCTCGTTTATCTGTTTTTATTACCACTCAAGCTCCAGCCGATTATTATTCAGCTGGCACGGCTTTGTCAGTTAATGACCAAAATGCGCATATTCACTTGGTGGATCCCGAGAACAATTTAGACCTTATCAAAAAAGCCGCACGTAGTCTTGACAGCTTAGGTGTGATGCAAGTTGAGTTGTCTGGAAGCTGGCAAATTGAGCAACAATGGGCTTTCGCTCAAAGCTTTACCACCACTAAAAAACAGCACCATATCAAGTGGTGTGACGATGACAATGCAAATGAGTTATCGCACCGCTATCAAGCCATGATCTTTACCCGCAATGTCACCAATGCGACGCCAGAAGATTTATCACCAGAAATACTTGCGAATACCTGTGAAGATTGGCTCACCTCCCTAAATGAAAAATACATCAGTAGCAAAAGATGGGTTGGGGAAGCACTCAAAGAGCAAGGCTGGATGGGTATTTATCATGTGGGTCGCGGTAGCACTCGCCCACCGGTGTTAATTGAAATCGACTACAACCCAACAGGGGATAACAACGCGCCTATTTCAGCCTGCCTAGTGGGCAAAGGCATTACATTTGATAGCGGTGGATATAGCATTAAAAGCAGTGAAGGCATGCTGAGTATGAAATGTGATATGGGTGGTGCAGCAACCGTCACTGGAGCGCTTGGCTTAGCCATTCTGCGAGGTTTGAATAAGAGGGTTAAATTATTTTTGTGTTGTGCTGAAAACCTTATCAGTGGCCACGCTTATAAGTTAGGTGATGTGATCACCTACAAAAATGGCACAACTGTAGAGGTAGTCAATACCGATGCTGAGGGCAGATTAGTATTAGCTGACGGCTTAATGGCTGCCACCGAAACAGGCGCTGGACTGATTATAGATGCGGCTACACTGACTGGTGCCGCAATGGTAGCTTTAGGTGAAGAATACAATGCTTTTTTTGCATTAGACAAAGCACTACAGCAAAGAGTTTTAGACTATTCAGCGCAAGAGTTTGAGCCTTCATGGTGTTTGCCTTTAGAAAAATGGCATCAAAACAAATGCCCTTCTGCTTTTGCTGATACTGCAAATAGCAAAGCACAAAAAGGAGGGGGTGGAGGCGGCGCATCTAACGCAGCAGGTTTTTTATCAAGGTTTGTTAACGAAGAAGGAACGGGTTGGTTGCATATTGACTTAGCAGCTGCATACAACGCTAGTGGCACAGTCTATATGCCTGTAGGCGCAACAGCCCAAGGAATTAGAACTATTGCTCGAGCGTTACTAGAAGAATAAAATGACATCGAAAGGGCGGTAATTATCACAATCGCTTTTTCGATCTTTAAAACAGCTTACAAGCCTCCTAGACGCTCAGCAAGTACCTTATATTTTTCTACCGCTTCTTTTTCAAATAGAGGGTTTCCACTAGCATCTTTATCTACAGCAGGTAGTAGACTTTCTCTTGCCAGTCTCTCTACTCTTACATTCTGAACACCAAGAAATTCGGCTACTTGCTCGACAGTCATCAGACTCATTGGTCAATCCTCTTATTTTCTATTTTTATTTCGATGACTTATTAGTCAAAGCGCAAAGTTTGAGTTTTGCTAGTACAAATTGTCACCTATTAGTAATATGAGTACAAGTCTACAGGTAGACTTGTACTCTGTTATTAAATCATCAAGTTATTGAAATTAAAACTATTTTTAGTGCATAAGAGTAAAATGTTATAAACTAACAAAAAAGTGACGTAATTTTAGCGACTATCCTAATGCTCTCTAGCACCTTCCACAGACTGTTAGGATGGATTGGTATAACTGCCATAGAAAAACTGATGGGCATGAACTTGATAATGATTTCTGTCCAAATATTATCGGACAGAATAGGAAAACATTATTCACTAGGGCAGCTTAATTCTGCACACTTTTTGTTTTTGAACTAGTTGCTACTAAAAATAATAATGAGAGTAACCTTGAGCAAAAAACTTAATATATTCCAACAAGTTAGAGAACTAGAAGGTTGGCACGCAGTGGCCTTTTCAGCCACACTTTTAGAACGAATGTTACCCAACTATGTGCTTTTTTGTGAAGCCACAGAATTTGCTGATCCTGCGCAATATCGCAATAGTTTAAACGCAATTTGGGAATGGTTAGCTGTTCCCAAAGCCAAAATTAATTTTGCTGCCCAGTTAGAAAAAGTTGAAGGCGCGGTGCCTGATGCCAGCGATTTTGATAATTATGGTGTCTACCCAGCAATCGACATGGCTATGTCACTGTCTGCCACTATTTTACTGATCCAAGGTGAAGATCCTCAAGGAGCAGTAGTTGTTAGCAAACTATCTCAAGGTGGAGTAGAAGCATTTATCGAAGTAAACACTGCAGAAGACATCACCGACCAAGATATTAAACAACACCCGTTAATGCAGTGGGAAGTCGAAACTCAACAAGAATTATTAATCTTGTTATCAAAGTGCGCTAAAAATGCACAAAGCTGTAAACAGTTAAAAGAATTAGCCATCGCAGAAGGAATGAGCAACATAGGGTTAGAAATCTAAATGCGATTAACTGTTGCGTTGATAAACTCTAGCCAAAATCTGCGCACTGTGTTTTTCTTTAATCAATTGCCAATTTTCAGGTACTGAATAACCTCCCCCCTGCCCCTCACATTCGATGTAAATCACACCATCGACAGCTAATAAGGCTTTTTCAACAATGCGTTCAATCGTTTGAGGAAGTAGATTTTGATTAAAAGGTGGATCTAAAAAAATCAGCTCATATGGCTGATTCAAGTTATTTACCGTATCTAATGTATTGCCTTGAATAATGTTCGCCTGCTGCGCAGATAGATCTAATAATTGAATATTATCTGCCACTTTTTTTGCCACGTTTTTATCTAACTCGATAAAAGTGCAACTCTTCGCATAACGCGACAAAGCTTCAAAACCCAATCCACCGCTACCGGCAAAAGCATCTAAACACCTTGCATCTGAGGTGTATGGCATCAGCCAGCTAAATAGCATTTCCCTGTTTTTATCTGTAGTAGGACGCAAGCCTTGAACATCGAGAACCGGCAATTTACGTCCACGAAAACGCCCACTGATGATCCGCACTGTGCCACTTGCTTTTGAGCTACCTGCAACACTGCCCTTTGATGAACGTTTTTCGCCTCGCTTCATTTGCTATAGAAATGCTATTATTGTGAACTGATATTAATAGTTTACCCAATTACCTAGGATTTCTCACCGGTATGTCAAAGTTTTTCAAATGGCTCAAAAAAGATAAACAACAAGAAGAGTCTCCTGTCGTTAATGAAATACCTCTTCAAACGACAAATGAACAAGTAAATTTAAAAACGGAATTAATAAAGAATGATAGTTCTGCTTCTAATGAATCAACATTAGAAGTACTAGATATACCATCTGTCGAACAACAAAATATTGAAAATACCGGATTTTTTAGTCAATTAAAGCGCGGACTGTCTCGTACTAAAGAAAGTATCGGTAGCGGTATTGTTAGTTTGTTTCGTGGCAAAGCCATTAATGATGAATTATTTGAAGAATTAGAAACGCAATTGTTAGTGGCTGATGTAGGTATGAATACCACAGTCAAAATTATCAAGCAGTTAACCGAAAGCTCTGACCGTAAACAGTTGAAAGACGGCGACGCCTTATATCAGTTATTAAAACAACAAATGGCCGATATATTGAAAAAAGTAGAGTCTCCCTTAACGCTAGAAGCTGAATCAGGCCCTTTTGTAATTTTAATGGTCGGCGTAAATGGGGTAGGTAAAACCACTACTATTGGAAAAATGGCTAAACAATTCCAGCAGCAAGGTAAGAAGGTTATGTTGGCAGCAGGTGATACGTTCAGAGCAGCGGCTGTTGAACAGCTACAAGTCTGGGGAGAGCGGAATAATATTCCAGTGGTTGCCCAACAAACAGGTTCAGACAGCGCGTCGGTTATTTTTGATGCATTTCAGTCCGCCAAGGCAAAAAACGTCGATGTGTTGATTGCGGATACAGCTGGCCGCTTGCAAAATAAAGAACACTTAATGGAAGAACTGAAAAAAATAGTGCGTGTGATCAAAAAAATTGCACCCGATGCCCCTCATGAAATAATGCTGACCTTAGATGCCGGTACCGGACAAAATGCGGTAAGCCAAACCAAATTATTCAATGAGGCAGTAGGCTTAACTGGAATAAGCTTGACTAAATTGGACGGTACCGCAAAAGGCGGGGTGATTTTCGCTATTGCCGACCAATTTGATATCCCTATCCGTTACGTCGGCATAGGCGAAGGCATTGACGATTTGAGACCATTTAATAGCCAAGATTTTGTAAATGCGTTATTTATAGAGTCTGACAATCAGCAAGAACAAACGAATTAAGCCACTTTATGATTAAGTTTGAGCAAGTCAGCAAAACCTATCCCGGCGGACAACAAGCCTTAAGAAAGGTCGATTTTCATATCGAGCCAGGCGAGATGGCATTTTTAACCGGGCACTCAGGCGCCGGGAAAAGCACCTTGCTGAAACTGATATCCATCATGGAACGCCCCACTGTAGGTAAAGTATTAATTAATGGTCACGATTTAAGCCGCATTCAACGTAAACAAATTGCCTATATACGCCGCGACATTGGAATGATTTTTCAAAGCCACCAGTTACTCATGGACAAGAGTGTGTTTGACAATGTGGCGCTACCTTTAGTTATTGAAGGTTATTCTCACAAAGAAACAGCGAAACGAGTTCATGCTGCATTAGAGATGGTAAGTCTAAGTGATAAGGTCAAAAATTTGCCTATTATGTTGTCAGGTGGTGAACAACAAAGAGTCGGTATTGCCCGAGCCGTAGTCAACAAACCACCATTATTATTAGCAGATGAACCAACAGGTAATTTAGATCCCAAATTATCCATGGAAATTATTCGTTTATTTGAGGATTTTAATCAAGCTGGTGTGTCCGTATTTATCGCAACTCACGATCTTGGACTGATTGCACGAATGAAATATCGGACACTCACACTCAAAAAAGGCCGGATGATAACCGATGGTTTAACCGATGAATTTCAAAGTGACGATCTCTATGTGTAACT
>QIJM01000060.1 GCA_003232445.1 Paraglaciecola arctica | reverse complement strand
TCACTCAAAAACCTTTGCGTGCTTGCATGGACAGAGTGGATGCCAAGAAATTACTCGCAAATACTTTCTAAACCTATGTGCAAAGCAACTTTTTATCTGAAGGAAGTAGGGAATACCGTTAAAGGTATTCCCTTTTTTATTAACTAGCCTAGCCTCTTTTGCCTTACAATCTCGTATAAACATACGCCTGTCGCCACAGAGACATTAAGGCTTGAAACGGAGCCAGCCATGGGCAGTTTAATCAACTCGTCACAGTGTTCACGAGTTAAGCGGCGCATGCCCTTACCCTCAGCTCCCATTACAAGCGCCATTGGACCATTAAATTTACAATCGTAAATATTATTTTCTGCCTCCCCTGTAGTGCCAACTATCCACACCCCAGCGGCTTGCAGGTCTCGTAGCGTTCTAGCGAGGTTGGTGACTTGCACTAATGGAATAACATCAGCCGCGCCGCAGGCTACTTTTCGCACCACTGGCGTAAGAGCAGCAGATTTGTCTTTAGGTACTACTACCGCGCCCACACCAGCCGCATCGGCTGTGCGTAAACAGGCACCTAAATTATGAGGATCGGTGACACCGTCAAGGATCAGCAAAAATGGCACTTTGCTCGACTCTACAATTGTCGCCAAGTCATTTTCATTGTATTGCTTAGCGGGTTTAACTTTAGCGACCACACCTTGATGCTGCCCACCGTCAACTTTTTCATCTAATGTTTTACGTTGACAAAATTGCACTGAGGTACCAAAGCGCCTTGCTTGGCTAACGATATCGTGAATACTCTTGTCATCTCGTCCTTTCAACACAAAAAGTTCAATTAAGCGCTCAGGTTCACGCTGGATAATTGATTCAAGGGCGTGAATACCATATAACCATTCTTGTTGAGCCATATTAACTTTTCCCCTTTCTGGATGAGCTTGCAGGCTTACTTCGAGCAGACTTGGTTTTAGACGGTGTTCGGCTTTTTCTAGTCGCTGGCTTTTTAGTGGTGTTAGATGCAGTAGCTGGTTTAGCTGCTGTGCTTTTTTTACCTGGCTGTGACTTCTTCGACCTAGTAGGTTTCCTGCCCGCTGTTTTTCTAATATTTTTGCCTTCAGCACCATCCAATAAAAAGTCTATTTTACGTTCATCTAAGTTAACTGAGGCTACTTTAACCTCAACAGGATCGCCCAAACGATAAACCGTACCAAAACTCTCGCCAATTAAATGCTGCTTAACTTCGTCATAGCGAAAATAATCTTTTCCTAAGGACGTAATATGAACCAAACCATCAATATGAAATTCGCTCAAACGCACAAAAAAACCAAAGTTAGTCACTGAAGCAATCACGCCTTCAAATACATCGCCAACATGATCCAACATAAATTCACATTTAAGCCAATCAGATACGTCTCTAGTGGCGTCGTCTGCACGGCGCTCTGTCATGGAACACTGTTCGCCTAAGATTTCCACCTCATCTGCGGTATAGGCTTTTCCACCTGATTTACTCTTGCGCTGATGTTGTTTATCGATAATGCCTTTAAGTGCACGATGCACCACCAAGTCAGGATAGCGACGAATAGGAGAAGTAAAGTGTGCGTAGGCCTCCAATGCTAAACCAAAGTGACCAATATTTTCGTGGTCATATACCGCTTGTTTCATCGAACGTAATAACATGGTTTGAATGAGTTCTTGGTCAGGCCTGCCTTGAATTTTTTCAATCACATCAGTGAAATCCTGTGGGGATACGTCACTGCCAATTCGGTGAGTGATGCCCACTTCACCCAAGTATGACAAAAATGCACCTAGGCGATCTGAATCAGGTTCATCGTGAATACGATACAAGGCTTCAGCTTTATTTTTAGTTAAAGTTTGCGCCGCAGACACATTAGCCAAAATCATACATTCTTCAATTAGCTTATGTGCATCATTGCGAATTACCGGCACAATATTGTCAATTTTACGCTGAGCGTTGAATACAAATTTACTTTCTTGAGTTTCAAATTCAATCGCACCACGTTGATTGCGAGTGCGTTTTAAAGCACGGTACATATCGTGTAAATTTTTCAGATGGGGCACTTGCTCAGCATAACGTTTATGTAGTTCAGGGTTACCTTGCCCTCCTGCTTTCAATAGATCCCACACTTTGGTGTAGGTTAACCTTGCCTTGGAGTTCATCACTGCTTGGTAAAATTGATGCTCCACCAGCTTGCCCGTTTTGCTGATGGTCATCTCACACACCAGACATAAACGGTCAACTTGGGGATTAAGTGAACATAGTCCGTTAGATAAAACTTCGGGCAACATAGGAATAACTTGTTCAGGGAAGTACACAGAATTACCACGATTTTGTGCTTCGCTGTCAAGTGCGGTGCCCGGACGCACATAATAACTCACGTCTGCTATGGCCACCCACAGTTGCCAACCACCATCATCTAATGGTTCACAAAAAACTGCATCATCAAAATCACGAGCATCTTCACCATCAATAGTGACCAGCGGTAATTGTCTTAAATCAATACGATCTTCTTTCGCCTCCTCAGGGACTTGTTCATTGAGCCCCTTCACTTGTCTATCGACACCTTTTGGCCAATGGTGTGGAATATCAAAAGTACGCAGCGCCATATCAATTTCCATGCCGGGAGCCATATGCTCACCCAACACTTCAACAATTTTTCCGATAGCATTCACTCGTTTACGAGGACGCTGAACAATCTCAACCACAACAATATGCCCTTGACGAGCACCGTTAGTTTGTTCTTTAGGGATCATGATTTCGTGGTTAATTCGGCTATCATCGGGAATAACCACGGCCACATTATTTTCAAAGAAATAACGACCCACGATAGGCTCAGTGCGAGGCTCAACAATTTTGGCAATTCGAGCTTCTCGTCTGCCACGGTTATCTGTACCACTTTCTTTAACCAGCACCACATCGCCATGTAACACCATAGACATTTGCGTATTATGAATAAATAAGTCTTTATCACCATCGTCGCGTTTTAAAAAACCAAAGCCATCACGATGGCCTATCACCCGACCTTGAATAAGATCTTCTGTTTTAAGCTTTGCGTACTTTTTGTCACGATTGAACTCAACTTGCCCTTCACGCTCCATTGCTCGAAGGCGACGCTGAATACCAATACGACTGTCCTCATCTTTTGCATCAAGTACCTGACAAAATTCCAAAAAAGACAAAGGCTTTTTCGCTTCGACTAAAAGTTCAAGTAAGTATTCACGGCTAGCAACCGGCTTGTCGTACTTTTCTTTTTCGCGTTGGTAAAATGGGTCGTCGCTCATAGGGCGAGAAAATTCCTGACTAATAATTTAATTGGGGGGAGTATAACTAAATGAGCAGAACCAAATATGACTTTTTAACAGATACTGTCTTAGAAAGAGGATAAACCAGTACGCATGGAGATTAGGTTGGATTATTGCCCTTTTATTTATTAGCTCAACAAATGACTATCTCGCAAATAGCCATCATCGTTGCCACCTATCCAATAGTGTGGAGTATCGCTCAACTAATATTTGGTCCATTATCAGACAAAGTTGGCCGAAAAGTCATTATTACGTTAGGCATGACAACCCAGGGAATAGGGCTATTTTCTTTTATTTGGTTTGCCAATTATCACGGCTATATTATTGCCGCTGCCGTGGTGGGATTAGGCACAGCGATGGTTTATCCTACATTATTAGCTTTAGTATCTGACTTATCTAACGTTTCATGGCGAGCATCTGCGCTAGGAGTTTATCGATTTTGGCGGGACTTAGGTTATGCCGTCGGCGCAATTGCAACAGGCATTATGGCCGATATGTTAAATATTCCCACAAGCATGTCGGTTGTGGCCGTATTGGCTTTTTTTATCCGCTTTTGTGGTATTTTTCAGAGTTCAGAGTTAGGCGTTAGGCGCAATTCAAAGGGCAGACTTTAAAATCAGCAGGTTAAATAACTTAGGAGAAAGACATGACTGAATCAAATCATTCTGAAACAACAAATATAAAAACACCTTGGCACCTCTGGACAGTTGGAATCATTGGTTTTTTATGGAGCGCAATAGGCGCAATGGACTTTGTCATGACTCAGACCCAAAATGAAGCTTACATGAGTGCATTCACCCCCGAACAACTCGAATTCTTTTACGGTATTCCTATGTGGGCAATCATCACTTGGGGTATTGCTGTCTGGGGTGGCACTATTGGTTCGATTTTCTTACTGATCCGTAAAAAAATTGCTACACCAATTTTCCTTGCCTCGTTAATTGGGATGGTTATTACCAGTATTCAAAACTATGTATTATCAAACGGTATGGAAATAATGGGCGATGCATTTTCACTCATTTTTACTGGAATAATTTTTACGACTTCTGTTGGGTTATATTGGTACTCTCGAACCATTCAACAAAATGGCCTATTGAAATAATCTGTTACTGCTAACAATAAGAAAACATTTATGAAAAAAATATCTGGCGATCATATTTTATCCGTTTCAGCAATTATAACAGCGGTTGTTGCTGTTTGGATTGCCGTAGTTGAACAACAATCGAATAGAGAATATCAGCGTTTATCCGTTGAGCCTTACATTGAAAAATAACCAGCTTTACCCTAGCAATAGTTATTATTTTGATGGCTATAAAAAATTAATCCGCTGAGCATTAATTAAGAATTAAGTGGTCTTTTAGCCTTACGTACTGCTTTGGGGTGCATCAGCTTTTCTAAGCCTTGCATACAACTTGCGATTTTAGTATGGGTTGGTTTATCTGCGGTAATGGCATTGTATAACCAGTGATAAGCGTCTTCATAATCATAAGGGCTTCCATATCCTTCAATAAACAATTCTGCCAATTGAATTTGTGCTCTTAGGTGCCCAAGTACAGAAGCCTCACGTAAAAAAACCACGGCTCTTTCTTTATCCTGTTGGACAAGTTTACCTTGAGAATAATAGCGACCTAATTGCTCTAATCCAGCTGACAGACCTTGCTCGGCGGCTTGATGCATAAAGTTAATGCCTCGCTCTGGATCTGCGTCCACGCAGACTCCCCAAGCCAGCATATCGCCCCATAAAAACTGATAACTGGGAATTTTGAGTGTTTCTGCACGAGCCTGAATATCTTGCACCAGCTGACAATCATCTAAAACCACTCGGCTCAAATGTGCATTTCTATTGATGAGGTTCAGTAACTCATCCTGTGAATACAACTGAACGGCTTTAATTTCATCAGCAGCGTTAGCAGAAGCAACAAAAAATAAGGCACAACAAAATAATGATAAAGATTTGAATAAATGCATAACAAATTATCTGACTTTTACGATTTCCTTTGTATCGGCAACAAAAATGTTTTTATAAATGATTTAGGATGGATTGGTATAAGCTTATTTGTGGCGTTGCCGAAGATTAGATCACTTTCTATTGATGCGTTAACGCCATTTTCACAACTTGCACATGTTCGAATAAATCATGGCCTAAGTCAGTTAAATACCCCCCATCAGGTAAAGTCACTATACCTTTGTCGAACAACCTCTTCGCTGCAGCAATCACCGCTGGTTCAGCGTCATTATGAATTTTCAAACCTTGCATCAGACTCTTATTGGGAAATTTCAATAATAAGTTCAGTTCTGCAACCATATCAGACGTAAATGTCATTTTTATTCCTCATAAATTATGCCCTTAATTCCCATGCACAGAGTGGGCTCTTACTTAGATTCAAGCGGAACAAGGCATTCATTTGCAGAATTCCCACCAAAACCTAGCATTTTCAGTTAATTACGACTCGTATAAAATCAGTCGTATGTTTATAATCGTTCTCTGAGCCTAAAGCTCAAACCGATGAATATCAAAGGTTATTTCAAATAATCATATTCAAGTAGTATTAATCTAATCAGAAGAAATCCATGCAAATAATTCAATGTAAGGTAGAAAAAATTGAAGCCCTTACAGACACAGTCAAACGTGTTGTATTAATTCCAGATTCTCACCTTAGCTTTGTTGCCGGTCAATATTTGCAAATAGTGATGGGAGAAGATGACAAACGCCCCTTTTCTATCGCTAACGCGCCTCGTGTGGATGGCACTATTGAGTTACATATTGGCGCTGAACCCGGCAATCAATATGTAGGGCAAGTTATTGAAAAAATGATCAAAGATGAAGTGGTAAACGTAGAAGGCGGTTTAGGGGAAGCTTTTATTAAGCGGTCTGATGCACAAGCCACTATTTTGTTGGCTGGCGGCACTGGGTTTGCGTATGCCTTATCTATATTGCAACAGCTACTCAGCAAACCGTTAAAATCCTCTGTGCAATTATATTGGGGAACACGTACGATTAATGACATGTATGCCTTCGACGAACTCAATACTCTTGCACAACAACACCCTCTTTTTGCTTTTATCCCAGTGGTAGAGCTTCCAGAAACGGATTGGACAGGTAAAACTGGTTGGGTACATCAAGCCGTGCTCGAAGACATACAAGACTTGGCAACTTATCAAGTGTATGTAGCTGGGCGTTTTGAAATGGCCAAAGTGGTGCGTGATGATTTCACTAAACAAGGATTACCGATAACGTCTTTATTTGGTGATGCATACGCATTTATCTAAGCGACAGTAGATAAGGAACTAATGTTAACTCCTTAATACTAATTTATTTGAACTAAGGTTACACCGCGCCGTTAAACTCCATTTGCCGCCACGCTTCATACACAAACACTGACACCGCATTGGATAAGTTCATACTACGGCTTTCTGGCAGCATAGGAATACGCACTCGCTGCTGGGGTGGTAGAGACTGAATAACTTCATCGGGTAAGCCGCGAGTTTCAGGGCCAAATAATAATGCATCGCCAGACTGGTATCGTGCTTCTGCAAAAAACGCCTTGCCTTTGGTTGTACAAGCAAATATTCGTTTGGGCAAGCGTGCTTCAATATAAGCCTCAAGATTTGGATAACGCTGTACCTTGGCAAATTCGTGATAGTCCAGTCCTGCCCTGCGCACTTTTTTGTCATCCCAATCAAATCCTAAAGGTTCAATTAAATGCAAGGCAAAACCAGTGTTCGCGCATAGGCGGATAATGTTGCCAGTATTGGGAGGGATTTCAGGTTGGTATAAAACGATATCGAGCATGAGTATAATTTCAGTTACAGTTGATAGTGGCATACTAACAAAAACCAGCGAAATGGTTTAACTCTTACGTTAACCTTTATCTTTTGGGTTTATCTTTGAAGAACACTCATCTAAAAAAGTCCAAAATGGCCGTTAAACAAAGCACTCTAAATTTATCCTGCTCTTCTAACAACTCATGCTTAGAACCGTTAATCACTATCAACTTAGAATGTGCCATTTTTGCCACCACTCGACTCTGCCGTTTGTTATCTACGATTTGATCTGCTCCGGCTTGAATAACTAAGGCGGGGATGGAAAAACGATGCACATTTTGTTCTATTTCGTCTATCGCCTGTGCCGCCACTTTTAGCCAATGTCCGCTAACCCCACCTAACTGCACTTGTGCTGCTATTTGATACTCTTGACGGAAAATTTGATATCTGATTTCACTATGAGTTAGCTCATTAGCGGCAAACGG
>QIJM01000331.1 GCA_003232445.1 Paraglaciecola arctica | reverse complement strand
AAAGCCATATTGATAGAAAGTTTTTTAACCGGTTTTGATCACAGAATGTTAGTGGTAAATGACGAACTCGTGGCCGTAGCGAAACGAGTACCCGGTCATGTTGTAGGCGATGGTGTGAGTAGTATTGAAGAGTTGGTCGACATCGTTAACCAAGATCCCCGTCGTGGCATAGGCCATGAAAAAGTATTAACCCGATTGGAGTTAGACAGTCAAGCCGAACGATTAATGGAAGAGGCTAGTTACAACAATCAAACAATATTAGACAAAAGCCAAATTTTCTTTCTGCGCTCTACGGCAAATCTTTCCACTGGTGGTACAGCCATAGATGTGACAGATATGGTGCATCCTGATAACAGAGATATGGCAGTACGCTCTATCAAAGCCATAGGTCTTGATGTGGGTGGGGTAGACTTTTTAACCAATGATATCAGTAAATCTTATAAAGAAATTGGTGGTGGTATTTGCGAATGTAATGCAGCGCCTGGTTTTAGAATGCATGTGGCACCAAGTGAAGGCACACCAAGAGATGTAGCCGGAAAGGTTATTGACATGTTATTCCCCGTTGGCAGTCATGCGCGTATTCCTATTGCCGCTATTACCGGTACCAATGGTAAAACGACGACTTCGCGTATGTTAGCCAGCATTATGAAAGCGTCGGGATTTACCACGGGCATGACCTCTACAGATGGGGTTTACATAGATGGCCATTTAAGTGTTAAAGGAGACATGACAGGCCCGACAGCAGCACAAATTGTATTGCGCGACCCCAGTGTTGATTTTGCCATTATGGAAACGGCACGTGGCGGCATACTCAAGCGTGGTTTAGGTTATACCTCTTGTAATGTAGGCGCTTGCCTCAACGTCACGGCCGATCACCTTGGTCAACGGGGTATTGATACAGTTGAGCAATTGGCGCAAATAAAACGTGTGGTAGTTGAAGTAGCGAAAGATGTGGTGGTACTTAATGCAGATGATCACTTATGTTTGCAAATGGCCGATTTCTGCGACGCCGAGCGTATTTGTTATGTCACCATAGACTCGGGCCACGGCCTAGTGCGTGAACATATCCGTAGTGGTGGCATGGCGGCTGTGCTTGAAAAGGGCATCAATGGCGATATGATCACCATTTATGATAATGGAGCGCATATACCGCTACTTTGGACACACTTAATTCCCGCTACAGTAGAAGGCAAGGCTATGCACAATGTGCAAAATGCCATGTTTGCCGCGGCTATTGCTTATAGTTTTGACACTTCGCTGGAAGATATTTGCCAAGGCTTACGTATTTTCAGTACTTCGTTCTATCAAGCACCGGGTCGTCTGAATATTTATGATGAACTACCGTTTAAAGTGATACTGGATTACGCCCATAATCCGGCTGCTGTCGAGACTATTACCGACTTGGCAACACGATTAGATGTGAACGGAAAACGTCGGATTGTGATGGCGATGCCGGGAGACAGGCGAGATGAAGATGTGTTAGCCGTGGCAAACATCACCGCCAAGGGTTTCGATACATTCATTTGTAAGGCTGACGACGACAGAAGAGGTCGCGGTCATGATGAAGTACCGCAAATGCTCAAACAAACATTGCTTGATGCAGGTATAGATGAAGCTAACATTCAAGTCATCCCATCTGAAGAAAATGCAATTGAGCAAGGTCTAAAAGATTGTAAAAAAGGTGACTTACTGATTATTCTGGGAGATAACATTACTCGCAGTTGGAAACAGATTGTGCATTTTAATGGCGATGCAGGAGCAGACAATCAAGATGAAACCCCGTCTCAAGATTTCCCTGAAAAACTATTTGAACACGTAGAGCATAAGTTCGAATTAAACGCAGGTGAGTCGCTAGTGCATGATGAGCGTGGTGTGCGTTTAGTGGTTGAGCATGACGAAGATTCTGATTAAGGAAGATTCGACTGATGCGATTAGAGCTAGACGAAGCAAGGCGCTTAACGGGGCCTAACTTGTTGTGGGATCACCCCGGTGCCATTCTAGATGTGTTGATTGCCGACATTGACAAGAATAAAGTAGTGAATGTTTGGCAACGTTGGATTGTAAAGTTGTTAGCTGAGTTTGGTTGGCAACAGCCAACTACCTATCGTCTGCATAGTGAAGGAGCAAACTTAGCCCTCAGCGCGCCCATGGATGCGCTTTATTGTGCTTGCGACCTTGCTGAATTAGCTTGGCATTGCTGTGTTACAGAGCTAAAAAGCGAAACCACGCCAAATTGGCAGCAACGGCTAAATGAATTACGTGATGAACTTGCCGAAGAACTCAACCCTGCACTTATCTCTTTTATGGATGAAGCACATAAGCATGGAGTGAGTTGTATAACCGATGATGACGAAGTCAGCCTAGGCATGGGTAAGTCATCGCAAACTTGGCCTGTTCGTGCATTTCCTGAATTAAATGATATTGAATGGCAAAAATATCGTGATATTCCACGGGCTTTCATCACAGGCACAAATGGCAAATCAACCAGCGTGCGTTTGGCGTCGCACATCGCTAAAGCCGCTGGGTATATTGCTGGGATCACTTCTACTGATTTTATTCGTGTGGGTGATGACATCATTGATATGGGCGACTATTCAGGCCCCGGTGGTGCAAGGATGTTACTCAGAGATCCGCGTACCGAAATAGCATTTTTAGAAGTGGCGCGTGGTGGAATATTAAGAAGAGGCATACCCATTAATTCAGTTGATGCGGCGCTAATTACCAATGTCGCGAGCGATCATTTGGGACAGTACGGTATTAACATGGTTGAAGAATTAGCTGAAACCAAGTTTGTGGTGGCTAAGGGGCTAAATGCACAAGGTACCTTAGTGTTAAACGCTGACAATGAGCTTGTCATTGAGCAAGGATTAAAGCTCGACCAAAAGATTTGTTGGTATAGCACAGACGAATATAATCCTTTGATCCAAAGCCAGGTAAAATCAGGTGGCGTGGCAGTATTTATTCGTGATAATCATATTGTTTATGCCATGGGCAATGAAGAGGAAGATATTGCCTCACTAGAGCAAGTTCCCATGACTCTTAATGGTGCTGCTGAGCACAATGTACAAAATGCATTGGGTGTAGTGGGATTGTCTAAAGCCCTTAATTTGCCAACAGAGGCGATTAGAGATGGCTTAAAGGCTTTCGGTAACAACGCTGAAGATAACCCAGGGAGAGGCAATATCTACGATATTAACGGTATCAAGGTACTGGTTGATTTTGCCCACAATGAACACAGTATGCGAGCGGTAGTAAAAACCATTAATCAATTACCCGCTAAGCGTAAAATCGCCATGTTTAGCCATGGAGGGGACAGAAGTGACGACGAAATACGCGATCTCACCGATGCGGTCACCGAGTTAGATGCAAGTTTGTATGTCGTAACTGAATTAGAGCATTATTTACGTGGGCGTGAAATAGGTGAAATTCCGAAAATTGTTGAGCAATATTTACATCAAAAAAATATCCCTTCAAAACACATTAAACATGCCTCTAATGCCTTAGAAGGCGCAAAAATCACCATGGATTTTGCCCAACCTGGCGATGTGGTTCTGTTATTTGTATTGACAGATAGAGAACAAGTGCACGAATATTTGACCCAATGCTCACATAAATAAGTGAGTAGAGATTAAAAACATATTGCAAATATTTATTTTTGTGACAAATTATAACAAAGCAATCACAAAGCAATCACAAAACAATAACAAAGCAATAATATATTTAAAATAAATGCTCATCGTCTCAGGTTGACATATTGGAGTGTATTTTGATAAAGAGTTTTAATGTGACCACAATATTTAGAAACATGAAATGGTCAGTGCGGCTGTTTCTTATTGGTGTTCCCCCTTTCCTTTTTGCCTTGGGTATAGTGTCAGTCAGCATCTACACTCTGTTGGGTCAGAGTCAGTCAATTCTAGATGGTATCTTGCAGGTAAAGGATCGCCAGTTGGTAGCGAATAGCGTTATTGATGCAATACATAATGCTGAGGTATCAGCTCTTTCATTGGTCGCAAGTAGCAAGTCTAGTGACATCAGAACATACGCCATAAAATCGATAAAATCCTTTTCCATTATTGACGAATCATTGGCAAGCCTTAAACAAAAAATTCCTGATGAACAGAAAGTAGATCTGTTAATCAGTGAGTTTGCGGCTTTACGACCCGTATCTATGCAAATTATAGGGGCTGGCAAAGGAAATAAAGATGAAAAAGCCATGGAATTGTTGGTGGCCAGCATGGGGCAAAGAGAAAGCATTGCAAAACTAGCCGTCGATATTCTTACCATCGAGAAAGAAAAATTAAAAGCTGTTGTAGAGAAACATCAAAAAAGTAGCGGCTTGTTGGCATACCAATTGGCCATCACTTTGGTGGTTTGTTTGATTATATCTTTAGCCATTAGTTGGCTTGCTAGTGCTAAGCTTTCAAATTCATTGAAGCAAATGAACCAGAGAATGAAACGTTTTTCAGAAGGTGATTTGACTCAAACCGGCGCAGTAGAGGCTGAAGGAAATGAAATAGATGTTGCCCTATACACCTTGCATGAATCTATTCAGGTGATTAAAAATGTGGTCAGTGGGATACGTAAGGAGACCCTATCCGTTAATAATACATCCGATAAGATTGCCCACCACTCAAGCAAAACCAATGGCGGTATTTCCCAGATCCAAAACGAAATTGCTTTATTAAACGAGCAAATAGACACATTGAGTACACTTTCCATTCGAGTAAATGAAGACTTGGATGAGAGTATCGATTTCGCCAAGCAGTCAGCAGAGAAAAGTTTACTCACGGGTAATATAGTCAACCAAGGGTTAAGTAAACTGCAGGTTTTTAGACAAGATAGTTTAGTGGTGATGGAAAACACTAAAAATTTAGCTGAATCGGCGAGCAAAATATCAGACATAACTAACACTATAAATGCGATATCAGAACAAACTAACTTGCTGGCACTAAATGCGGCTATTGAAGCGGCCAGAGCAGGTGAGCAAGGTAGAGGTTTTGCTGTTGTGGCGGATGAAGTTCGCCAATTGGCATATAGATCGAGCGAAGCTGTGAGTCAGATTTCAGAACTTGCGGTGGAAATGAACACCCGAGTAGAAGGGAATGTGAAAACCTTTAACGATAATTTTGTCAATTTGGATGACAATATTACCAAGCTTGAAGAAGTATCAGGCAGTACAGAGCAGAGTATAAGTGCCTCGAAAAATGCGATTCAATCTATCACAGATGCACAAACGAGGTTTGGAGAGCAGGTTGAATTTGTAAAGAAAATCAATGAATTCTTGCATAAGTTAGATCATGTATCTAATGCAACTAATAGCGATATGGAAGCGTTATGTGATGAATCAAAGCAGTTACATGCTGCTGCTCTACGCTTAGATGGATTGGTTTTAAAATTTAAAACAGGTGATGACGAAAAATGAAAAAGTTAATCTCGATTGTAATGATGTTAGTCGTTAGTGTGTGTTTTAGCCAAACGCTTATTTCTGCCGAATTTGACAATGTAAGCTTTGAAGCGGGTCACCCATCTCTACAGCATTGGTTATTACCAGAAGTACCACCCGTGCCCGACGACAATCCAATAACCGAAGATAAGGTTAAACTTGGGAAGGCCTTGTTTTTTGATCCTCGCTTGAGTGGCGATGGCAATATGTCCTGTGCCACATGTCATAGTCCTATGTTTGGCTGGTCAGATGGTCTACCAACGGCAAAAGGCAATCGAAGTGTCGTGTTAAAACGGGCTTCTCCTACCATTATTAATACTGCATATAACTCTATTCAAATGTGGGATGGTAGAAAAAAATCGTTAGAAGATCAAGCTATTGGCCCCATGATGTCACACGAAGAAATGAATATGAACTTGACGAAGCTGATGGCTTTTTTACAAAGTAATGGTGAATATTCGAGTATGTTTAACAAAGCATTTCCTGGTGAGCCTATAGCGGAAGAAACTCTTGCAAAAGCACTCGCTTCCTTTGAACGAACTATCATTAGCCGTACCTCTGATTTTGATAAGTGGATAGCGGGAGATAAAAAGGCGTTAACCAAACAACAGATCAACGGATTTAAATTGTTTGTCGACCCTGACAAAGGCAATTGTGCCGTTTGTCATACTGCACCTAATTTTACAGAAAATGGCTTTCATAACATAGGTTTAGCCTCATATGGTGAAGAGAACCCTGACTTAGGCCGCTATACCGAACGCCCCTTAGGACTGATGAAAGGTGCGTTCAAAACGCCCACAGTGCGCGAAGCGGCGAACACTGCACCTTATTTTCATGATGGCTCTGCAACTACTTTGACTGATTTAGTTAAACATTACGTGAAGGGTGGAATAGTTAAAACAAATTTGTCACCCAATTTTAAGCCAGCAAACTTATCAGACCGAGAAATTCAAGACGTTGTTGAGTTTATGAAAGGTTTAAGCTCGCCAGCCCAACCTTTTACCTTACCCATTTTACCACTTGAGAATTAGGAGTTAACCCAATGAGAAAAATGACTGTTTTTTGTACCTTGATACCTTTCTCACTGTGCTTTTCTGTGCTTGCGGCAGAGCATGAAGTCGGACAACTTAATAAGGAGTTTACGGTTAAAGAAATTACCATTAAGAAAGGTGATAAGATCAAATTTATTAATAAAGACTCCTTCTTTCATAATGTTTTTAGCTTGTCGGATACCAAGTTTTTTGACCTTGGATCTTTCCCGCAAGGTGAGTTTAAAGAAGTAGAGTTTGAAGATGCAGGGAAAATTGAGGTGGAATGCGCTATTCATCCTAATATGAAGATGGTGGTCAATGTAGAGTAGCCATCACTTAATAAACTCTTTTTAGGGAGTCAAACTGTGAAATTTCTATTAGCTCTGGTTTTATTGATGAGTATAAATATCGTTTATTCTCAACAGTCCGATGACACCATACCTACGGTTGAAAGTGGAGCGTCAGTTTTTTGGAAACGTTGTGTATTGTGTCATGGGGCGCAGGGAATGGGCGAAGGTGAAATACCTTTAAAAATAAAAGACTACCCTAATACAAATATTATGACTGCTAACAAAGCCAAAACGACTGAAGAAATTCGTGATGCCATCGTGTATGGGGGGATTTTATCTAACATCAGTACATATATGCCTCCAATGGGAAATGAATTGACTTGGACTGAGATACAGTCGGTGACGATGTTTGTTGACAATTTACGAAAATTTCCGGCCAAACACTTTGAAATGCTTAAACAATATTCCACTACTTTGGAAGACAAAAAAGGGCTAGGCCGTTCTACTTTTCAATCACGATGTGTGCTTTGCCATGGTGCAAATGGAGAGGGGGACGGCAGGATGTCAAGAGTCATAAAGTCTCCTCCACCTTTTAACTTGACTAAAAGCCAGATGCCGGCAGCGTATCTTAAACTTATTGTTGAAAAAGGGGGAGAATCATTAGGGCGGTCGGGTCAAATGCCACCATGGGGAGAACAATTGTCTAAAGAAGAGATAAACGCTGTTGTTACGTATATTTTACAGCTAAGAAAGTAGTAACTTTGCGTTCATTTGGTTAAGGGAGGCCGATGTTTAACCACACTGATGAAGTCACACCAGAAAAC
>QIJM01000247.1 GCA_003232445.1 Paraglaciecola arctica | reverse complement strand
GCTTTTATCTGTTTGAGTTTTTCAGCACAGATTTCATCTAATAAGCCTTGTTGCTCGGCACATAATGCGGCACTTCTAGCCACAGAGCGAGAAATTTCAGGCCAACGATTTTGTAATATGGGCAATACATCATGACGTAAGAAGTTGCGTTCAAAATCAGTGTTTTGATTAGACTCGTCTTCACACCATTTCAACTTATGCTGCTGTGCATAATCTAATATAACTTGTTGTGTGGTATCTAAGAGCGGTCGGTAAAATCCGACTTGTTTGTCCGATTGTAATGGGCAATGTGAAACCCATGCGCGATTCATGGCAGACAAACCTTTAGGTCCTGCACCTCGCTTTAACTGTAATAAAAATGTTTCGAGTTGGTCGTCTTGATGTTGTCCCAGTACCACTTGACTATTAGCTGGGGCTAATTCAATTAACTTGTTGTAACGCGCCTCTCTGGCTTGTGCTTCAAGACTTTGCCTTGGTAGAGCTTCAACTGACACATTCGCCGTTTGAAAAGCGAGATTTAACTGGCTACAAACCTGCTGACAATGTGCTTGCCACTGGTCTGCGTGTTGATTTAAACCATGGTGAATATGAATAGCACTGAGTTGAAAATTGAGTTGAGCTTCCTGCCTGACACTGTGAAGAGCGTGCAACAAAACATGGGAGTCTACACCACCACTATAAGCAACAACTATATGTGTTGCCGACAAAAGTGGCTCACAGCTTAGCTGTTCTTTGAGTGTGTTTAGTAGCGACATATAACCCCATTTTACCCCAATAACGAAAAAGCCATCTTTTCAGATGGCTCTATACAATTTACTCGCTGATTATTTAACAATAACCAAAAGACATCAATCGTTCATAACGTTGAGCTAACAATTCTTCGGTAGATAAACTAGCAAGCTGGGCTAATTGCTGTTTAAGCGTAGCCTTTAAATTAGCTGCCATACTGTCATGATCTCTGTGCGCGCCACCTAAGGGTTCATCCACAATTTGATTGATCAATCCTAACTCTTTGATTTGCCCTGCACTCACACCCATAGCTTCGGCAGCTTGGGGCGCTTTTTCAGCACTTTTCCACAAAATAGAGGCACAGCCTTCTGGTGAAATAACCGAGTAGGTGCTGTATTGCAGCATGTTCACTCTGTCGCCTACACCTATGGCCAATGCACCACCTGAACCACCTTCGCCAATCACAGTACAGATGATCGGTACCTTTAAGCCGGACATAACTTTAAGGTTACGGGCAATGGCTTCACTTTGACCACGCTCTTCTGCGCCTACTCCCGGATAGGCTCCAGGGGTATCAATAAAAGTAATAATAGGTAAATTAAAACGTTCGGCCATTTCCATCAGACGTAACGCTTTGCGATAACCTTCTGGTTTAGGCATTCCAAAGTTACGCTTAATTTTTTCTTTGGTATCGCGGCCTTTTTGATGACCAATAATCATCACTGGCTGCTCATCAATTTTAGCTAAACCACCGACTATGGCTTTGTCATCTGCAAAGGCGCGATCACCTGCAAGTTCATCAAACTCGGTGCAGATACGCTCAATATAGTCATAGGTATAAGGCCGCATTGGATGACGAGCAACTTGACAAATTTGCCATGCACCTAAATCTGCAAAAACCTTGCGGCTTAATTCGGCGCTTTTTTCTCGAAGTTTAGTGATCTCTTCTTCGATATTGACATCGAATTCTCCACCTTGATTGACTAGTCTTAACTCTTCAATCTTCGCTTCTAATTCAGCGATAGGCTTTTCGAATTCTAAAAAATTTACACTCATTGAACACCTAATAATAATTGTTTACAGCTTTTCACCGTTCGCTTTTATAAACGCGTTAGTGAAATTGCAAGTCAACCTGAGGTTTCCCTAACAGCTGTTGTAAGTCATATAGTAACTCATCTTGGGGAGTAACATACCACTGCGCACCCAAGGTTAAATCTACTTTTGCGTCTGGATGCACATAATGTATCTGAACCGGACAACTTCCACCTTGATAAGGCTGCAAAATTGTTTGCAGTTTAGCCACAGTTGAGGGATTACACCAGCTTGATTCTAAATGCACTTGCAAACTCTTGGCATTTTTCTCACGGGCTTGGATTAAGTCCATAGCGCCACGAGCCGACATTGTATTGCCACCAGAGAATTCATCAAAGCTGACCTGTCCACTTATCACCAATATTTTGTCTTCTTGCAGCAACGCTTCGTATTGCTCAAGCATATCAGGGAAAAACCTGACATCCACTCTGGCGCTTTTATCATCTAATGTCACCAACGCCCAACGACGACCTCGTTTATTGGTCATCACTCGTACGTCTAATACCAAGCCCACAGCAACAGCGGTTTGGTCTTTATGAGTCGGCTTAAGGTCAACTAAACGGCAAGGTGCATAATGTTTGATTTCACTAAGGTACTGACTAATCGGATGACCGGTTAGATAAAGGCCTAAAGTGGTTTTCTCGCCATCTAACCAGACTTTATCTGGCCAAGGCGGCACGTCAGCAAAGGCTTGTTGTACTTGCTCAGGCTCAGTGGTCAGCAAACCAAACATGTCTGATTGCCCCGACGTTTTATCTTTAGCATGCTGACCTGCTGCTGCCAACGCGTCTGGTAAGGAATACATTAATGACGCACGATGTGGGCCTAAATTATCTAATGCACCTGCCAAGACTAACTTTTCCAATACACGCTTATTAATACGTTTAAGGTCAATTTTGGCACAAAAATCGAATAAGTCGCTGAACTTACCTAGCTCATCTCTTGCTCCAATAATAGCTTCGATTGGACCTTCACCGACTCCTTTGACTGCACCTATGCCGTAGACAATGCGCCCTTCTTCGTCGACGGTAAACTTATGACTACCGGCATTGACATCGGGAGGCAAGATGGTTAATCCCATGCGGTTACATTCATCAACCAAAGTTACAATTTTATCTGAGTTATCCATATCCGCTGACATAACAGCGGCCATAAACTCAGCAGGATGATGAGTCTTCAACCATAAAGTTTGATAGGACACCAAAGCGTAAGCAGCGGAGTGTGATTTGTTAAAACCATAACCCGCAAATTTTTCTACTAGGTCAAAGATTTTGATGGCAAGAGTAGGATCGATACCGTTTTCTTTGGCTCCAGTCTCAAATGATTCGCGCTGCTTTTCCATTTCCTCTAGGTTTTTCTTACCCATAGCACGGCGTAATAAATCCGCGCCACCTAGGCTATAACCCGACATTTCCTGAGCAATTTGCATGACTTGCTCTTGATACAAGATGATACCGTAGGTAGGTTGCAGAATGACTTTCAAACACTCATGTTGATATTCTGCATCAGGGTAGGAAACGTCTTCACGTCCATGTTTACGGTCGATAAAGTTATCTACCATGCCGGATTGCAGCGGGCCGGGTCTGAAAAGCGCAACCAGTGCGATAATATCTTCAAAACGGTCTGGTTTGAGGCGTTTAATCAACTCTTTCATGCCACGGGATTCAAGCTGGAATACTGCAGTGGTCTCTGCATTTTGCAGTAACCTAAAACATTTTTCATCAACCAAAGGGATAGCGGTGATATCGACATCAATCCCTTTGCCAGCTTTGACCATATCAGTCGTCCACTGAATAATTGTCAATGTGCGTAAACCCAAGAAATCAAACTTGACTAATCCTGCAGTCTCAACGTCGTTTTTATCAAACTGGGTAACCGGATTTTTACCTTCATCATCACAATAAAGCGGAGAAAAATCAGTGATTTTTGTAGGAGCGATCACCACACCACCGGCATGTTTACCCGCGTTACGGGTTACGCCTTCTAGAATACGACACATGTCGATAAGGTCTTTGACGTCTTCGTCTTGGCTGTATAACTCGGGTAAACGAGGCTCTTCAACAAAGGCTTTTTCTAGGGTCATGCCCGGAGTGGGTGGGATAAGTTTGGAGATCCGGTCAACAAAACCGTAAGGATGGCCCAAAACTCGGCCCACATCACGCACCACAGCTTTTGCCGCCATAGTACCAAAGGTAATAATTTGCGATACGGCATCACGGCCGTACATTTCGGCCACATGATCAATGACCTCATCACGTCTATCCATACAAAAATCGACATCGAAATCTGGCATGGATACTCGTTCAGGATTCATGAATCGTTCGAATAGTAAGTCATATTCGAGTGGATCAAGATCAGTGATATCCAATGCATAGGCCACCAATGAACCCGCACCCGACCCACGACCAGGACCAACGGGAATATTATGATCCTTGCTCCACTGAATAAACTCCATTACGATCAAGAAATAGCCAGGAAAACCCATCTGATTAATGACCTTAAGCTCAATCTCTAGGCGCTCATCATATTCAGGGCGTTTTTCTACACGCACTTGTTCATCAGGAAACAAAAACGCCAAGCGCCTTTCTAGACCTTCTTCAGATACCTTGACCAAAAAGTCTTTGATATCCATGCCTTCAGTGGGAAAATCAGGCAGAAAGTACGTACCCAGTTGCACTGTGACATTACAGCGTTTGGCAATTTCTACAGTATTTTGTATGGCTTCTGGGATATCAGCGAATAACTCAGCCATTTCTTCAGCTGTGCGTAAATATTGCTGCTCGGAGTATTCTTTAGGTCTGCGGGGATCATTTAATGTATATCCATCGTGGATAGCCACACGAATTTCGTGGGCATCAAAGTATTGTTTATCAACGAAGCAGACTTCATTGGTGGCCACCACAGGCAAATCGAATTGTTGCGCCCAATCTACCGCGCGGTGAATATAGTCTTCTTCTCCAACCCTGCCCGTGCGGGTCAACTCCAGATAAAAACGGTTGGGGAAGTTTTGCTGATAAAACTGGGTGGCATTATGCACAATATCCATATTGCCCTTAGTCAGTAACATACCTAAATCGCCTGCTTTACCCCCTGATAATATCATTACGCCTTGGTTGTGCTCGACTAACCAAGCCTTGTCAATCACTGCTCTGTCTTTAATACTGCCGCGTAAATAGGCTTTGGAGACTAACAGAGTGATATTTTTATAGCCTTTATTATCCATGGCTAACAAAGTGAGGCGGAACAAAGAGCCTTCTAATTCGTCGCTTTGCACCCAAAAATCTACGCCAATAATAGGCTTGATCCCGTTATCGTGAGCCTGACTGTAAAACTTGACCAGACCACACATGTTCATTTGGTCGGTGATAGCCACCGCAGGCATATTGAGCTTTTTAACATGGGCAATAAGAGGTTTAACCTTATTTAGCCCATCCAACATGGAATAATCGCTATGCACACGCAAGTGCACAAAGTTGACTGCTGTTGGCTGTAATTGTTCTGTCATTTAAGAGCCTGCTAACTGGCCGTCGCGCATAGCAAGAGATTGCTGCACCGGCTTAAAACTCATTCGATATTCAGGTAGTGGCCCAAGCTCGGCAAGCTTAGCCAGATGAAATGCTGTGGGGTAACCTTTATGTTTGGCAAAGCCATACATTGGGTATTGTTGATCCAGAACTAACATTTCTTTATCCCGCGTTACTTTTGCAATAATGGAGGCTGCCGATATTTCGGCAATTAAACCGTCACCTTTCACCACCGCTTCACTCGAATAAGCCCACTTTGGACAACGATTACCATCAACCATCACATGCGTTGGCTGGATCGACAATCCTTGTACCGCTCTGGTCATGGCAAGCATAGTGGCATGTAAAATATTTAGCTGGTCAATTTCTTGCGGGCTGGCACGGCCTATTGACCAAGCTAAAGCATATTGCTTAATGTGTGCTGCCAAAATATCACGCTTCTTCTCAGATAGTTTTTTCGAATCGGCCAGACCCACAATTTTATGTTGTGAGTCAAGGATAACCGCCGCGGTGACCACATCACCGACTAAAGGACCGCGCCCTACCTCATCAACTCCAGCAATAAACTGACTCATGCCTTTAATTGGCTCATGGCTTTAATTGGCTCATGGCTGTTGCTCAATCAAATTAGCCACAGCTGACGCAGACTGAACATCAGCGTCTTTTTTTAGTGATCCATGCAGAGTTTCAAATTTAGCAATAAGTGCTTGTTGTTCGCCATTTTGTGAGGTCAACATAGGTAATAATAATTTGCTAATGGTCTCTGGCGTCACGTCGTTTTGTAACAACTCTGGGATTAACTTTTCATCTGCTAACACGTTCGGCAACGCAAAATATTTAGCTTTATATAACCACTTCATCATTTGATACGTTAAGCCGTTAAGTTTATAAGCTGTGACCATATTTTTCTTACATAACATGGCTTCTAGAGTAGCTGTGCCAGAAGCTAATAACACAGCGTCTGAGGCTATCATTACATCTCTGGCATGGCCAATTACAACCTGTATGGATAAGTCTGGTGTATGGGTCTGGATATATTCATCAACCTGCTCCTTACGCTGGCGGTTAACCACGGGAATTAACACTTTAAGCTCAGCTATATCGGACTTTAATAACAAACAAGATTGGATAAACACATCGAGTAATGTATCGACCTCACGTTTTCGACTACCGGGCAATACTGCTAAAATAATTTCATTTTCTTTAAGTTTCAACGCATGACGGGCTTTTTGTTTATCAGGCTTAATGGCAATATCATCAGCCATGGTATGACCAACAAATTCACAGGGGATATGATGTTTGTCATACACCTGTTTTTCAAAGGGAAAAATACTTAATACTAGGTTAGTGGCTTTGGCTATCTTAAAAATACGTTTTTCGCGCCATGCCCATACAGTAGGGCTGACATATTGCACGGTTTTAATACCCTGTTTTTTGAGTTTTAATTCTAGACCTAAATTAAAATCGGGCGCATCAACACCAATAAACACATCTGGCGGGTTAGCCAGAAAGTGATTTAACATAGACTTGCGAACAAATAACAGCCTTCGGATCCGCGATAAGACCTCGACCAATCCCATCACTGATAATTCTTCCATATCAAATAAACTATGACAGCCTTGGGCCTGCATTTTTGGCCCAGCGATGCCTTCAAAAGTAGCATTTGGATAGCGTTTTTTGAGTTGTTTGATAAGACCAGCGGCAAGAATGTCGCCTGATGCTTCGCCGACAATTATGCCTACTTTAAGTGCTTTTTCGCTCATGATTTAGCGAACAATGCCTCGTGAAGAGTTGCTAACAAAGTCAGCAAGAAATTTGACTTCTTGGGTATCGCCAGTCAATTCCAGCAGTTTTTCAACCGCTTCAGTGGCTCTATTGCCGTTACGATACAAAATTTTATAACCACGTTTTATTTGCATGATGGTTTCACTGGCAAAACCACGACGTTTTAATCCTTCAGAATTAATACCACGAGGCACGCTATCGTTACCGACTATGATATATGGCGGTACATCAGCTAAGACAATTGCACCACCACCAATAAAACTATGGTCGCCAATAGTACAAAATTGATGTGCAGCAGTCACACCGCCCATAATGACCCAATCACCTATATGTACATGCCCAGCCAGCGTAGCACCTGTGGCTAATATGCTATTGTCGCCGATGATACAATCGTGTGCCACATGCACAAAGCACATCAACAAATTATTTGAGCCCATTCTAGTGACGCTCTTATCTTGAACCGTACCACGGTGAATAGTCACCGACTCACGAATGATATTATTATCACCGATGATCAATTCAGTAGGTTCACCAGCATATTTCTTATCCTGACAATCCT
>QIJM01000652.1 GCA_003232445.1 Paraglaciecola arctica | reverse complement strand
CCTTTATATTCACATTTATGTGATTGGTAATCTTCCGCACGCTGGCATCAGAATGATTTAACTGGGAAATTTGGTTATCTATACTCAATTGCAAATCATCAAAACTTGCCCCTGAAAGAGAAAAATCACTACTCGTTTTTGCAAGATTAATGACGCCCATTTGCACATCTGAGCTATTCATTGTTCCCTTCAGTTCAAGTTGCTTAGCGCCTGAATGATGGAAGGAAAATTCACTTGTTAGGTTACCAATAAGCAATGAGTCCATCTTCAAATCGCTTACAACTAGTCGGTTGTTATCATCGATGATCTTCAAACTCATTGGCTGTTGTGTATTCAATGTCGAAAGATCAGCAGACAGTGTGCCACTCCCTTGGAAATCCAACATTCCTGGGCTGTTTAATTGAGATGTTGTAGTTAACTTTAAATTCACCCGTGGTTTTATAATTCAAAGCGTTAAGGACGATACTTCGATGTGTATTTTGCTGATCTACAATTTTTAATCTGGGTAGGTTAATTTGCGTTTCATCTATAGCCATTTTTTGTGGAAAGATAAAAGACAGCTGCGGCAAATCATCTTCTGCAAAATAATCTTGTAATAACGGGCAATTTACCACTGAAACACCGCTTAAGAGCGGGCTTAAATCCAAGCTGATGTTAAGGCTTTTAATGTCAACATTAACCAATAAGTTGCCTTTAATGACCGCATCAATAGGACACGTTGAAACATAAATACGGCTGACTATATCTAAGCTGCTATCTGCGCTAAGCACCTTGCCGTCAAAGATTAAACTGGTTTTTATTTTACTTTCATCTAAGGCGAGATCCTTTAATAATTCAGCATTATCTTGGGAGAGTTTTTGTGCTTGCGGTATCCATTTTGTGAGATCAGATAAACTCCACGCTATATTTCCAACTAAAGTATTTGGGTATATTTTGACGGAAGCATTCACATCACCAGTGATGTTCAATTCGTTGTTCGAAATCGGGGTCACACTTAAATGTAAGGGCTGAAGCAATTCAAAAGAGTCAATTTCGAGACTTGAGATGCTTAGTTTTGGCCAATAATCAGGTAAATTAAGCTTATTTGTTTGCTGCTCCCTTGGGTGGGCTTTATCAACTTTGTTATCTGTAGCGCGTTGTTTAACGTGTTTAATTTTTATCTGTTCAACACTTAAAACATTGGACCATGGCTGCCAAATTGCCTCACGTACTACAATTTCGCCTATAGGGGAGGTAATACAGACTTGTTTAACGTTCAGATTAAGTTGCCAATCGAATGAAAAATTTAGGCAGGTAATGTATAAATCTTGTGGTTTAGTAAAGTGTTCAATGCTTTTGATGGCAATAGGGCGCCGGTAAAAAAACACTGTAGTCAGCACAGTGAGAAACAACAAAGTTGCGATCAATTTTTTACTAGGGCGTTTTCGCCAAAACAAACGTGTCATTGCTTTCCTGAAGTTATTAAATAGTTACCTTTCCTCAGACTATTTAAATAATCGGTAGTTTACACTGCCTTATAGCAATGAGTTATGTGCCATGGTACTTGCTAAATTTGCTCTAGCTGACGTGTAGCTTATTGCATCCATGTTGAACTCCAATCTATTCATGTAGGTTTATTTTTACACGGTAGCTGAATGGTGCCTAATAAATAATTCAACGTAACATGTAAAGTTGGCTGTTTTCGTTGTGCTTCCATTTCATCACTCTCTCGTGCAATATATAAACAGGTACAAATACTGCCCACCCCTAGCTATTCTGCATCCTAGCAGTGAAGGATGAGTTTGTCGGCCTTAGTTAGGTCAACTTTTACATATAGCAACCACTGCCGCTTCCTTTATATATCAGATAAGTTGCCCAGTGAGAGCACAGGATCCGTCCTGTCCACAAGGAGCACAACTATGTTTGCATCTTTAAAAGATAAACTGCTTAATTCTAAACCGTTAATGGATTTTCTTAACAAGCATTCATGGCTTGGTAAGACTGTTAATAAAATCGCAATAAACCAAACTGTTAATAGTGCAAGAGCCCGCCCACATCCATGGAGTACTGTGCATGATTATGTTTCTTGGGTTTCGTTAACAGATAAAAAGTGGAGTGCCAGGCACTTACCGGCGGATAGGCGGGAAAGGGCATTACCAGACCCGCTAGCGCTAACAGCGCTGTTTAACAGAGATGGGCAACCACAGAGGATGTCGAAAAAGTCGACGTGTTTGTTCCCTGCCTTTGCGCAATATTTAACTGATGGTTTTATCCGCACCCGCATGCCTAGTGCAAGCGCGGGAGAAACTGATCAAGTAAGGCTACAAAACACCTCCAATCATCAGATCGACTTGTGTACCTTATATGGACGAACTCAAGAACAAACTGCAGCATTACGGGTTAAAAGCGAAGCAAAGGGTCAAAAAGGGTGTTTAAAATTTCAACGTTTGAAGGGGGAGGAGTTTTCACCCTATTTATATGACATGGAAGGAAACTTTACTGATCCCGAATTCACATTACTAGACCCACCATTGGGCATCGGTAAGATCCAAGACGCGGAACAAAAGGCACGTATTTTCGCCGTGGGCGGTGATAGGGTCAATTCAGCTCCACAAGTTACCATGATTAACACCTTGTTCTTACGTGAACATAATCGGCTTGCAGGGGAAATAGAAAACAACCACCCACGCTGGGATGATGAGCGGGTATTCCAGACTGCTAGAAACATTGTGATAGTGCTGTTTATCAAAATCGTAGTTGAAGATTATATCAACCATATTTCACCCATCGAGTTCAATATGATGGCGGATCCAAGCGTTGTATGGAATGCAAAATGGAATAAACCCAACTGGATAACCACTGAATTTAGTTTGTTGTATCGCTGGCATTCATTGATCCCTGAAAATATCGAATGGATGGGTACTCACTTTTCACCAGCGCAGGCATTTATGAATAATAAGCCTTTGGTTGATAACGGTTTGCGTCAAGGAATGTTGGATATGAGTAAACAGGCAACTGCAGAATTAGGTAGCTTTAATACCGCTGACTTTCTTCTAGGAGTAGAAAAGCAAGCAATAGAGCAGGGTCGATTAGTTAACCTAGCCCCTTACAATGATTATCGCGCTTATGTGTCTTTGTCCAAAAAGAAGAATTTTAACGAAGTCTCATCAAACCCAAAGATTGTTGAATTTTTGAAAAACCATTATACATCGGTTGATGATATTGATTTTTACATAGGACTTTTTGCTGAAGATAGAGAGAAAAACTCGCCATTGCCTGAATTGATCCTGCGTTTTGTGGCTATAGACGCTTTTTCACAGGCACTGACCAATCCATTATTTTCCAAACATGTATTTAATGAAAGTACCTTTTCAACTGTTGGTTGGAAAGCGATCAAAAACACTTCAACTTTAGCCGATATCCTAAAACGGCATTATGACGATACCGATGATAATGAGTTTATCGGCATGACCCAAAAAAGTTGGCATCCAGAATAGTTTTTTGTTGTCTCTCTCGACTGAAATAGCCCTTTAAAATTAGCTGAATGGTATTGGATGGATTGGTATAATACCTGAATTTGCTCTTTAGTTAACTTAGGAGAAAAGTATGTCAGACGACCGTTACATCAATGTGGCATTGGCCCAAATTGCCCCAGTTTGGCTTAATCAGGCAAAAACCATCGACAAAATTCTAGCCGCCATTTCAGAGGCAGCCGATAAAGGCAGCGATTTAGTCACCTTTGGTGAAGCCTTATTGCCGGGTTATCCATTTTGGCTTGAGCCCACTGGCGGTGCGGTGTTTAATAGTGCCAAGCAAAAGAGAATCCAAAGTTTGTATTTACAGCAAGGGGTGAATATTGAACGAGGAGATTTGGACTCTATTTGCCAATTGGCCAAGCAGCGCAATATTCAAGTGATATTGGGTACCGCTGAACGAGCATCAGACAGGGGAGGGCACAGTATTTATTGTTCACTGGTGTACATTAGTCAGCAAGGTCAAATACTTCATGTGCATCGCAAACTGATGCCTACATACGAAGAACGCCTGAGCTGGTCGCCAGGTGATGGCCATGGATTGCAAACCCATGCCTTAGGAAACTTTACTGTAGGCGCGCTTAATTGTTGGGAAAACTGGATGCCGCTTCCACGCGCAGCTTTGTATGCTCAGGGTGAAGATTTACATGTGGCCATCTGGCCAGGCGGCCTGCACAACACCCAAGACATTACGCGCTTTATTGCTAAGGAAGGGCGGTCGTATGTGATGTCTGTTTCTAGTTTAATGCGCCCAGCAGATTTCCCTCTCGATACTCCTTATCTAGATGAAATTCTGCTGGACAGTCCTGAATATTTTGCCAATGGCGGTTCCTGTATCGCTGCACCTACGGGAGAATGGCTAATAGAACCTCAGGTTGGCGATGAGGGGGTGTATTGCGCAACACTTGATCACAATCTGGTATATGAGGAACGCCACAATTTCGATCCGGTCGGCCATTATTCTCGTCCTGACGTCACGCAGCTTATTGTGAATCGTGAGCGACAAACTACCGCTAAATTTATCGGATAGTATTGAGATTAAAACCGCATAGCATGACAAGGACGTTATTTACACAGCCATCTATTTTAAATTTGAGAGAATAGCGATGGATGTCTTGTTAATTCTAAATACTCAGGGTCAGATGAACTTGGTCTATTATCCTAAGAAAAACGACTCATACCCTCAAGGGGCATCTAGTAATCGGCAGGCATCCAAATTTTACAGTACTGTTCAGAGCCAGCCCCCTATTTCCTGACTACCTAGAACCGCCATTATTTCAATCGTGGAATTATTAATTCGATAATAAATACTATCTGTATTATAAGAACACCTACGATATCCAGGTCTAATTTCATCAATAGATTGATACAGGCATGGATTTTTAGCTATCTCGTCAAACATATCATACAGTCCAAAAAAATATATGTCGGCCTTCTCTTCACCAAACTCAACTAATCCATATACATAAATACGCTTCAGATCTTCTTTTGCATTTGCCGATACCTTATATTTAGGCATAAAACTAGCTCAACTCTGCCTTAAATTCGGCTAATAGTTCTACTGCACTTTGAGTAATAAAGCCGCTTTGTTCAGCTTGTTCAAGCTTATTATTGATAGCTTCAGCTCTTCGCGCACGGCGAATAAGATCATTGACTATCTCACTTTTATTTGAGTAATCTTGTACCTCTTCCACATGACATTTCAACCAGATATCATTTTGTTTTGTTAATGTAATACTCTGTCTTGGCATACTCTTCATCTCTACGCATGTGCAAATTAGGTGTAATTATACACCAGCTGCTCATGCTAAACAGCTTATTTCTTTGCAATCTCTCATACACTCATCTGATCGCTCTAATTCAGGAAAAATTAGCAGGAGAAACATGTCAAATAATGACGAAGCCATCAAAAACTCCCAGTCGGCAAAGCCGATGCTTTTGACTTTCTCTCGGATGAAGAGCATTGCCATTGAGCGGCATTTTTTGCTTACTTTATGCTGCTGTAGGCAAAAAGTAATAGGCGTTAGCCACAAAATTCAAATCTTATTTTAGATTTTCTATTCTGGTTTTACGATTAACCAAATCGTTTTTATTCAAACTACTTTTTACACTTTATTAACTAGACTAAGTGGTAACTTTTACTCGCTGGCTTAATTCTCTTATTAGCGTTATTTGGGTGAGTGATAAGCCATGAAAATCCAAAATCAGCTGTATGTGAGTTTGCAGTGGATATAGGGATTAACTGAGTCGTCTAAACAGAGTCGACGATTCATTACGGTTGAGTCTGAGGTAACAAAAAATGAAAAAACAACCAATATTTTTAAGAACAACGATAGCTGGCTTCGTCAGCATGGCGCTCATGTCTGGTGCTGTTTTTGCTAAAACTGCCGAAATGACCAAACCCAAAGGGGCTATGGGAACGGGAAGTGTTAAAGAAGGTCAGCCAAAATCAAATCAATTTTGGTGGCCAGACCAACTCGATCTATCTGCTCTAAGAGATCATGATGCTAAATCCAATCCTTATGGATCTGAGTTTGATTATGCCAAGGCATTTAGCAGCCTTGATTTGGATGCTGCAAAAAAAGATATCGATACATTACTTACCACGTCACAAGATTGGTGGCCGTCTGATTTTGGTCACTATGGTCCGTTTTTTATTCGCATGACTTGGCATAGCGCGGGTACCTACAGAACCTTAGACGGTCGTGGCGGCGCAGGTGGTGGTCAGCAACGATTTGACCCACTAAATAGTTGGCCAGATAACGGTAATTTAGACAAAGCAAGACGCCTTTTATGGCCTATCAAGCAAAAATATGGTGAAGCCCTTTCGTGGTCAGATTTAATGGTGCTAGCGGGTAATGTTGCGCTAGAAAACATGGGCTTTCAAACCTATGGATTTGCTGGTGGCCGAGCCGATGACTGGGAGCCTGATTTAGTTTATTGGGGCCCAGAGATAGAAATGCTGGCCAGTGATCGCGAAGACATAGGCGGTAAGTTGCAACGTCCACTTGGCGCGACTCATATGGGTTTGATTTATGTTAATCCCGAAGGGCCTAAAGGCAAGCCTGACCCGATAGGTTCTGCCAAGAATATCCGTGTGGCATTTGCACGTATGGCTATGAATGATGAAGAGACACTGGCGCTTATCGCTGGTGGTCATACATTTGGGAAAATGCATGGTGCGCGTAAACCAGCAGGCTGTTTAGGGCCAGAGCCAGGCGCAGCAGGTGTTGAGGAGCAAGGACTAGGTTGGAAAAACAAATGTGGCAAAGGGCACTCTGAAGACACTATTACCAGTGGACTTGAAGGCGCATGGACCCAAGCTCCTACCCGTTGGACATCTTTATATCTTAGTAATTTGTTAGGTTTTGAATGGAAACAAACCCGCAGTCCAGCTGGCGCTATTCAGTGGATACCTACGGATGAATCTTTGCATAAAGTGGTACCTGATGCACATGTAAAAGGTAAATTTAATCCTCCAGTTATGACGACTGCGGACTTGGCTTTAAAGTTTGATCCTGAATACAGAAAGATTGCAGAACGCTTCTTGGCTGATCCTGAAGAGTATCGATTGGCCTTTGCTAAAGCTTGGTACAAGTTAACCCACAGAGACATGGGGCCGCCTCGTAACTTCTTAGGCAAAGATGTACCTAAAGGTATCAAAGTTTGGCAAGACCCAGTATCTGAAGAAAGTCAGTCAACTATTGATGCCAAAGCAGCTAACAAGCTTAAAGCGAAGATCCTTGATTCTGGCCTAACAGTGTCTGAATTGGTGCGTGTAGCTTGGGGCTCTGCGGCAAGTTATCGTGATTCAGATATGCGTGGTGGAGCGAATGGTGCTCGTATTACTCTTGCGCCGCAAAAAGATTGGGAAGTGAATAATCCTGCTGAAGTGGCAAAGGTCTTGAAGGTGCTAAAAGAGATCCAAGACGACGCTAACGGCGGCTTTTTTAGTAGCGACAAGGTATCTATGGCAGATCTCATTGTACTTGGCGGTGCAGCAGCTATCGAAAAAGCAGCAAAAGATGCTGGTTTTGAGATAACGGTTCCCTTCATGCCAGGGCGGGGTGATGCAACCCAAGCGCAAACAGATGTTAATGCATTTACATTGCTTGAATTAAAAGCCGATGGTTTCCGTAATTACTTCGACACGGCAACAAGTTATAAATCGCCCACAGAAATGTTGGTTGATAAGGCTGACCAACTTGACCTGACAGTGCCAGAAATGACAGTGTTAGTCGGTGGTTTACGCACTCTGAATGCCAATCATAATCAAGCCGCACATGGGGTGTTAACCGCCAAACCGGGCACGTTAAGCAATGACTTTTTTGTTAACTTGCTTGATATGTCAACTATGTGGAAAAAAGCCGAAACTGATGGTGTTTACCAAGGTATAGACCGCAAAACGGGTCAAACTAAATGGACAGCAACCTCTGTTGATTTGATCTTTGGTTCCAACTCAGAACTTCGAGCAGTGGCTGACTGAAGTATATGCCTATGACACGTCTAAACAAAAATTTGTACAAGACTTTGTTAAGGCATGGACTAAGGTGATGAATTTAGATAGGTAATTAAAAAATAACACTCAGTTTATTCCAGAATAAGTGATAGCTCAGGAATGAAAGGTCGTGGCTGGTTTCTCCAGCCACATCATCTAAATTATCTTCGCATAGCGGTTGGTTGGAAAGTGCTTGGCAGCAAAGATTAATAATCCCGCACCTACATAGCTAGACCGTAAACCCCTGCTGCAATTGCATAGTCTGGTCTGTCTAAAAAAGACACCGTTATCAAAATCGCCATACCACTATTTTGTACCCCTACCTCTATGCCCAATGTGATGCAGTCTCGTTTTACTAGTTTAAAGACAATGCCTAATATTAGCCCTGTTGCCATGGCTACTAGATTCAATGTTATGGATGGCAATAAGACATGCGAGAGTGATCCAAGGATATTAACGCGCTCTTGATAGGTGATGGCAATGATCATAAAAATCAGAAATCCCGTGGCCAGTCGTCTGAAAAAAGGTTCACTACTAATAGCTTGTGTAGGGTATTTGTGACGCAGAAAAATACCCAGTAATACCGGGAGTAGGGTAATGAAAATTAAACCTAAAGTTGTACTTAGTAATGAAAATGATTCGGCAGGATTTTTATCAAATTGGTTGATTGCAAATTGGATAATCAAAGGTGTGGTAAACACACAAACCAGTGTAGTAACGGCTGTTAAGCTGACAGATAAGGCCAGGTTGGCTTTGGCTAAATGACTGATAATATTGGAACTAGTGCCACCGGGGCAGGCGGCTAAAATCATAATGCCAATCGCCAGATGTTGACTCAAACCAAATAGGATTGCCACGCCGTAAGCTAAAATAGGTAATAACAATAACTGCCCGAACAATCCCACAACGATGGGTTTAGGTTCCTTGCCCAATGCTAAAAAGTCCTGTTTAGTGAGGCTCAAACCCATACCAAACATGATAAGTGCCAACACTAAAGGCAAGATAATTTGCGTTAAAACAGAATCCGTCATCGAGACATGTTCCTATTGGGATTTAATACCAATCCATCCTAACAATTAGCCACTCAGAGTGCACCAGCGACTTTCAATCGAGGCGTAGTCCTGAAGGAATGGCCGCTCCCTTTC